>JBKDAC010000120.1:0-2071 GCA_046316515.1 Sandaracinobacter sp.
CCATTTGAGCCCTGGCGCGAACTCGCGCTGCAGGTCGCGGCCGAGCCGCCGGGCTGGATGCTCGTGGTGGTGGTCCAGTCGGAAGGGGAGATTCCACTTCGCTACTATCAGCGGCGTCTGGGCCTGAAGATGGACATGCACGTCGTTACCGGAAGCTACCCGGTGCGCGGCGCCGGCTACAGCTACCCTGCGGGCGGGCGCGGTGCTCCGGGCGTGGTGCCCGCGATGATCCCGCCGATGGTGGCAAAGGCGCAAGGGTTTGAGGGCGTCTGGCTGGTCCATCGCTCGGAGGCGATCTTCGATCCCGACAGGCTGGTCCGATCGGCCCTGGCAACACAATTCCCGTGCACACGCCACGTCAACGCGCTCGCGGATCGGCTCGAGCGTCGCCGGGATGATGGAAGCTGCCCCGAAGCCATGGAGGGTCCGCAGACGTAGCGGAAGGCGGGTGGCTGCGCCGATCCGGCCTGCGTGGCGCTGGCTCCCCGGGCAGGATTCGAACCTGCGACCGTCCGATTAACAGTCGGATGCTCTACCGCTGAGCTACCGAGGAAGACTTTGCGGAGGGCGCGCTGTAGTGCAGCGTTGACGGCAAGGCAAGGGGGGTGTTGCGTGGGGCCCATGCGCTTTCACTTTCACCCCGGCTATGTGGCGCCGCTGCCCACCGGGCACCGCTTTCCGATGTCGAAATACGAAGCCACGCGCGATGCACTCGTCGCTGCCGGGGTAGAGCCTGTCGCGCCCGCGGAAGCGCCGCGCGATCTGTTGCTGGCCGCGCATACGCCCGCCTATGTCGACGCCGTGCTGGCGGCCCGTGTCGAGCCGACGATCGAGCGGCGGATCGGCTTTGCCGTCACGCCCGAGGTGTCGCTTCGGTCGCGGCTTTCAGTCGGCGGCACATATGCCTCGGCCTGCCATGCCCTGACGCACGGGTTTGCCGCCAATGTGGCCGGCGGCTCGCACCATGCGATGCCCGATGGCGGTGCGGGCTATTGCGTGATGAATGATCTTGCCATCACGGCGGCGGCGCTGCTGCGCGAGGGCCGGGTGGCGCGCGTCCTGATCCTCGATATGGATGTCCACCAGGGCGACGGCACCGCCGTCTGCCTTGCTGATGTGGCCGGGGCCTTCACCTTCTCGATCCATGCCGAGCGCAATTTCCCGGCGCGCAAGGCGCAGGGCTGGCGGGACCTCGCGCTGCCAGACGACACGGACGACACCCGATATCTCGAGGTGCTGGCGGATGCGCTTCCGGGCCTGTTCGCCGAAAGCCGGCCCGATCTGGTGCTTGTGCAGGCCGGCGTGGATCCGCACGCCGACGACCGGCTGGGGCGCCTTGCGCTCAGCGACGAGGGGCTGGTGGCGCGCGATGTGCTGGTGCGGCAGGCCTGCCTGGCGGCCGGCGTGCCCTTCGCAGCCACACTGGGTGGCGGCTATGATACAGACGTGCGCCTGCTGGGCGTGCGCCACGCGCGCAGCCTGCTGGCGCTGGCTGGGCTTCCCGTTCCAGCCATGCCGGATAGGCATGCAGGCTGGTAGAAAAAGCCACTTGGAGAGCAGCCGCAGACAGGCGTAAGATTGCTGCAACAAAGATAGAACGGAAGCGAGTTGGAATGGCGACAGCCGCAAAGGCGCCCCCCGGCACGGATGCCCCGAAGACGGGCGCCGGGAACACAGGCGCGAGTGTGGAGACGGTTCAGCGGGAATCCGTGGTGGTGCGCTTCGCCGGGGACTCCGGCGACGGGATGCAGCTGACGGGCGGGCAGTTCACGCTGTCGACCGCGCTTGCGGGGAATGATCTCGCGACCTTCCCCGATTTCCCGGCTGAGATCCGGGCGCCGCAGGGGACCCTGTTCGGGGTGTCCGCCTTCCAGATCCACTTCGGCTCCAGCCGGATCGACACCGCCGGCGACCAGCCTGACGTGCTGATCGCAATGAACCCGGCCGCGCTGAAGACCAATCTGTCCAGCTTGCGCAAGGGCGGGCTGGTGATCGCCGACACCGGCGAGTTCGGCGAGCGCAACCTGAAGAAGGCGCATTACGAGGTGAACCCGCTGGAGGATGGCAGCCT
>JBKDAC010000121.1:0-4108 GCA_046316515.1 Sandaracinobacter sp.
GCGACAGGCTTACCGCTCCGGGGTTCCGCTGCAGAGTACGCCGCAGTCCATCACCGTCATCTCGGCGGAGACGCTGGAGCGCGTCGGGGTGACGCGCCTCACGGACGCGCTGGACCTGTCGGCCTCGGTGGCGCGGCAGAATAATTTCGGCGGCCTTTGGGATGCCTTTGCGGTGCGGGGCTTTGCGGGCGACGAGAATCTGCCCTCGGGTTATCTCGTCAACGGCTACAACAATGGCCGCGGCTTTGGCGGCAGCCGCGATGTGTCCGGCGTCGAGAAGATCGAAGTGCTGAAGGGCCCGCAGGCCGCACTTTATGGCCGGGGTGAACCGGGCGGCGTGATCAACATCGTCACCAAGAAGGCGGACTTCGACACCCGCGGCACGGTGGGTGTGCAGGCTGGAAGCTGGGACCGGCAACGGGCCGATGCGGATGTGAACCTCGCCTATGCTGAGTGGGCGGCCGTTCGGATGATCGGCTTCTACGAGGATGCCGACAGCTTCCGCGGGACCCGCTCGGAGCGTTGGGGCCTGATGCCGTCGGTGCTGGTGAAGCTGGGGGAGCGGACGGCGCTGACCTATGAGTTGGAGCTTACGCGTGCCGAGGCCCAGTTCGACCGGGGGGTTGTGGCGATCAATGGCGAGCTGGGCGGCATGAACCGGCGGACCTTCCTGGGCGAGCCGGGGGATGGTCCGCTGGACGCCAGCGTGACTGGGCATCAACTCCAGCTTGCCCATGAGATGCTGGAGGATTGGTCGCTGCTGGTCGGCGGGCAGATCCGCGAAACCAGCCTGACCGGCTTCTCGACCGAGGCAGAGCTGGCCGCAGGCCGCCAGCGGCTGGGCCGTGACGGGCGGTCGCTGTCGCGGCAGCGCCGCTTCCGGGAATATGATGCCGAACACCGTGTCCTGCGCGCCGAGGTGCAGGGGCAATTCGCAACCGGCAACATTAGCCACCGCATCCTGTTCGGGGCCGACTATGACTGGTTCCAGAACAGCCAGCTGTTCCTGCGGTTCCGGCCGCCCGTGATCGGGCCGGCGACGACGCCGCAGCAGTCGAACGATATCGACATCTTCAATCCCGTCTATGGCCGCTTCCCGCTGCCGACGCCGGGGCCGCAGACCAACCGCCTCGACACCCAGGAGGCGTTCGGTCTGTATGTGCAGGACCAGCTTGACCTCGGCAGCGGCGTGCAGCTGCGGCTGGGTGGACGCTATGATGATTTCAGCCTGAGGACGCTGAACCGGGCGAACGGAATCGGCAGCAGCCGAGACTATCGCCGCTTCTCGCCTCAGCTGGGGATCGTTTGGGCGACGAGCGACGCGATCTCGCTATACGCTGCCTATGGCGAAGGCTTCCGGGCGAACCTGGGGGCAGACGTGACCGGCCGCCTGTTCGAGCCGGAAACGAGCCGTTCGGCCGAGATCGGCGTGAAGCTCAACCTGCTCGACGGGCAGCTTGCTGGAACGGTCGCGCTGTTCAACCTGGAAAAGCAGAATGTGCTGGCGGCGGATCCGGCCAATCCAGGCTTCTCGGTTCCGATCGGGCGGGCTCGCAGCCGCGGCCTGGAGGTGGACCTGAACGGCCGCCTGCCCGGAGACATCGACCTGCTGCTGAGCTATGCCTTCGTCGACGCGACCGCCCGATCGGCCGTGCGCGACGTGAACTTCGGCCTGCAGGTGAACCCGGGCGACCGGCTGATCAACATCCCGCGCCACCAGTTCAACGTGCAGGCTGCAAAGACCTTTGCCCTGACGGAAACGCTCGATCTGACCGCTGGTGGCGGGGTCCAGCACAGCGGCGACCGACTGGGCGAGACGGGAACACAGTTCCTGCTGCCTGCCTATACGCTGACCCGGCTGTTCACCCGGCTCGACATCGGCGAGAGAGTCGAGCTCTATGCGGAAGTGACCAACCTGTTCGACGCCACCTACTACACCAACAGCTTCGCACAACTGTGGGTCCAGCCGGGCCAACCGCGGGCGGCCACCGTGTCGGCCCGGTTCAAATTCTGATGACGAACCTCCTGGCGATCGAGGGGCTGGTTGTCGAGCGGGGCGGGCGCCGCGTGGTCGACGGGCTGTCGCTGACGCTTGCCGCTGGCGACGTTTATGCCCTTCTGGGCGGCAACGGCGCGGGCAAATCGACAACCCTGGTCGCGATCCTGGGGCTGATCCCGCGCAGTGGCGGGCAGCTGGTGGTCGCGGGACAGGACCCGGGCCGGGCACCCGACATGGTGCGCACATCGGTCGCCTATCTGCCCGAGAATGTGGCGCTCTACCCTGCCTTCACGGCTCGGGAGAATGTCGGCTATTTTCTGGATCTCGCGGGCACGCCACGCCCGCCCGCTGCCGTAGAAGAGGCCTTTGCGGCCGTGAAGCTGGCGCCCGAAGCCTGGGACAGGCCGGTCGGCGGCTTCTCCAAGGGGATGCGGCAAAAGACAGCCATTGCGCTGGCCCTGCTGCGCCAGACCCCTATCCTGCTGCTGGACGAGCCGACCTCCGGGCTCGACCCGGCGGCGACGCGGGATTTTCACGCGCTGATCGGTGACGTGGCCGCCCGGGGGGTTGCCGTGCTGATGGTGACCCATGATCTGTTCGGCGCGGCCGATGTGGCCGGCCGCATCGGGCTTCTGGCGGGCGGGCGGCTGGCACGGGAATGGCAGGCGACAGCCGGAAGCCCGCGGTTCGACCTGAATTCGCTTCACGAGGGGTTCGTGAGCGCATGATGCAGGTGCGGTTGGTCGCCGCCGCGCAGCTGCGCCTGTTCCTTAGGTCGCGCCTTGCCGTTGTCGCGCTGCTGCTGCTTGCGATGCTGTCGGCGATCGCTGCTGTCACGGGCGCCGGGCAGGCGGCCCGGATCGCGACCGATCGACAGACGGCGCAGGCGGCAGCAGAGGCGGCCTTCACGGCCCAGCCGGACCGGCACCCGCACCGGATGGTACATTATGGCACCTACGCGCTCCGCCCGCTGGGGCCGCTCGCGGCTTTCGATCCTGGTGTCGATGCCTTCGCAGGGTCGCTGATCTATCTGGAAGGGCATCGGCAGAATGCGTCGACGCTCGGGGCTGCGCGGGAATCCTCAGGTCTCATCCGCTTTGGCCTGCTCACCCCGGCCTTCGTGCTGCGGGTGCTGGTTCCGCTGCTGCTGGTGTTCGTCGGGTTCGCGATGATCGTGGCCGAGCGGCAAGCGGGGCTAGTGACCCTGCAGCTGAGCCATGGAGTCGACTGGCGGGCCTATCTCGCCGGCAAGGCGCTCGCGCTGGGGGCGGTGGCCGGCCTTGCGGCCCTCCCCGCACTTCTGGCCCTCGGTTGGGCCGCTGCAAGCAACCCCGGGGAATTGGGCCCGGCGTTCGCGATGGCGCTGGCGAGCCTGCTCTGGCTGCTGATCTGGGTGCTGGGGATCACGCTTGTCTCGGTGCGGGCGCGCAGCCCCCAGTCGGCGCTGCTGACGCTTGTGCTGGCCTGGGCGGTTCTGGTTGTCCTGGTTCCGCGCGCAGCGGCCGGCCTGGCCGCACTGGCACACCCTCTGCCCACCAAGGCGGAGACCGACCTTGCCGTCCTGGACGAGCTGCGGCGCGTCGGCGACAGTCATAACCCTGACGATCCCCATTTCGCTGCCTTCAAGGCACGGCTGTTGCAGCAATATGGCGTCACCCGGGTGGAGGATCTGCCGTTCAACTATCGGGGCGCGCTGTCGGCCGAGGGCGAGCGGCTGACGAGCCAGTTGTTCGCCGAACATGCCGCCGACCTCGCAGGGATCCAGCTGGCCCAGCAGCGAATGATCGGGATTGCATCCCTTGTGAGCCCGGCGATCGGCTTTGCGCAGGCGAGCATGGCGGGCGCGGCCACCGACCTCGGCAGTCACCTCGCCTTCCTGGAGGCCGCCGAGGCGCACCGCTATCGGCTGATCCAGTCGCTGAACCGCCTGCACAGTTTCGAGGTCCGGGCCCAGGACGATGCAGCGCGCGGCCGGGACCCTCTTGCCGAGCAGCGCAGCCGGATTTCCGCGCGCTTGTGGGCCGAGCAGAAGCCCTTCACCTTCACGGGCCCCTCGGCAGCCGATCGCGTCACCGCCATGCTGCCGGGCCTGGGCGTGCTGCTGCTGTG
>JBKDAC010000122.1:0-6848 GCA_046316515.1 Sandaracinobacter sp.
GATCCATTGTTATCCTCACCGCCCTGCTGATGACGGTCGCAGGATTCACGATCGTCCTCAAAAGACTGATCGGGCTTGTCTGTCTTGCCTGGCTTATCGGTTACATGCTGTTTGCCTATCGACAGGAGCGGAACAGCGGAACAGTTGCTGCCGAAGGGCACACGGCCGCGTTCGACCGGGGTGAAGCATTCGAACAGGCGGAACCCGGGCTGCGTCCGGGCGCGCCGTCGACCGGCGCGCTTTCGTGGATCCTGCCCATCGCGATGGCGGTTGCGGGGCTGGCGATCATCATCTTCGGTGGTCGTGTCTTGGTCGACAGCGCGGTGGACCTGGCCCGCACCCTGGGTCTGTCGGAAACGGTCATCGGGTTGACGATCGTGGCGGTCGGCACGTCGCTTCCCGAATTCATCACGTCCGTACTGGCAGCCGTCAGGCGGCAGTCAGACATCGCTGTCGGCAATATTCTCGGATCGAATATCTACAATATCCTCGGCATCGGCGGCGTGACGGGGCTGATCGCGCCGACCACTTTCCCGCCCGAGATGCTGCGCCTGGACCTGTTCGTAATGGTCGGCGCATCGGTGCTGCTGTATCTGTTCGCGCGAAACGGCCGGATCAGCCGTCTGGAAGGGGGCATGATGGTGATCGGCTATTTCGCATATGTTGCCGTGCTTCTCTCGGGAGCGTCCGGCTGACGTGACAGCCGAGTTGGCCAACATATTGCTGGCGGCTCTGCTGGTCCTGCCCTTCCTGGCCCTGCCCCTTGTCGCGGCGGCGGGATCCGTGTCGCGCCGGGCGGTCGGGCTGTCGGCAGGGGCGGTGATGCTGGGCGGCCTTGCGCTTCTGGCGGCGCTGGCACCAGCCGTCTTTGCTGGCGAGACGCTGGTCGCCACTGCAAGCTGGCTGACCGACTGGGGTCTCGACCTCTCGCTCCGCTTCGACGGGCTGGGCCTGCTTTTCGTTATTCTTATCAACGGAATCGGATTACTGATTGTTATTTATGCCTATTATTACATGCCGGATTATGACCGGCTCGGCCGTTTCTACCTGACGCTTCTGGTCTTTGCCGGCGGGATGCTGGGCGTTGTCCTCGCCGAGAATATCCTGCTGATGCTCCTGTTCTGGGAGATCACCAGCCTCTCCTCCTTCCTGCTGATCGCCTATAAATATCGCGAGAAAGAGGCCCGCATCGCCGCCCGCATGGCACTGGCGATCACCGGCGGCGGCGGCCTCGCCCTGCTGGGTGGCCTGATCCTGCTGGGGCAGATTGCCGGCAGCTATGCGCTCACCGAGATATTGGCCCGCGGAGACATCATCCGCGACCATGCCCTCTATCCGGTCACCCTGATCCTCGTCCTGCTGGGCGCCTTCACCAAGTCTGCCCAGTTCCCCTTCCACGTCTGGTTGCCCAACGCGATGGCGGCGCCCACCCCGGTCAGCGCCTATCTTCACTCCGCGACCATGGTGAAGGCAGGCGTCTTCCTGCTGGCGCGCCTCTACCCTGCCCTGTCGGGCACCGACCTCTGGTTCACCCTTGTCACCGCAACGGGGGCCATCACCTTCGTACTGGGCGCCTATCTCGCCCTTTTAAAGCATGATTTCAAAGGCCTGCTGGCCTATTCCACGATCAGCCACCTGGGGCTCATCACCCTGCTGCTGGGCCTGTCCACGCCGCTCAGCCCCGTGGCGGCCGTGTTCCACATCATCAACCACGCCATCTTCAAGGCGTCGCTGTTCATGGCGGCCGGGATCATCGATCACGAATGCGGCACGCGCGACATGCGGCGGATCAACGGGCTGATGAAGTACATGCCCATCACCGCGACGCTGGGCATCCTGGCCGCCGGGGCCATGGCCGGCGTTCCGTTCCTGAACGGCTTCCTGTCGAAGGAGATGTTCTTTGCCGAGACCGTCGCCCACCCTGCCCTATCGGGTGGTGCGCGCTTCCTTCTGCCGGGGATCGCCACCATCGGCGGCATCCTGTCGGCCGCCTATTCGGCGCGCTTCGTTCATGATGTGTTCTTCAGCGGAGAGCCGGTGGACCTGCCCCGCACCCCGCATGAGCCCGTGCGCTGGATGCGCCTGCCGGTGGAGGTGCTGGTGGTGCTGGTGGTTGCCGTCGGCCTGTTCCCGCAATTCGTGGTCGCGCCGATCCTGCACGTGGCGTCGGCAGCCGTTCTGCAGATCGATCTTCCGCCCTTCAAGCTTGCGATCTGGCACGGGTTCAACCTGCCGCTGGTGATGAGCATCGTAGCGCTGGGCGGCGGCATCATCTGGTACATGCGGCGGGAGCGGCTGTTCCAGCTGCACGACCGCATGTCCTTCAGCTGGTCGAGCCCGGTGGCGTTCGAGCGCGCCTACGCCGGCCTGACTTTCCTGGCCCGCAGGGCGATGGCCCTGCTCGACACCCGGACCCTGCGTCAGTCGGTTCTGCTCTATCTGGGCTTCACCCTTGTGCTGGCCGCATGGGCCTGGGGGACAGTGCCGGGGCATCTGAGCGGCCCGCTGGTCCCGACGGCGCCGGACCTTGTCGTGCTGTTCGGCTTCGGCGTTCTTCTGGTGGGCCTGGCCGGGGTCACGCTGCTGCACCGCCACCGCATGTCCGCCATCGTCTATCTGTCGGTCGTCGGGCTCGTTATCTCGATGGCGTTCATCCGCCTCCAGGCGCCCGACCTCGCCCTGACACAGCTGTCGGTCGAGGTCGCGAGCATCATGCTGCTGCTTCTTGCGCTGCGCTTCCTGCCGCAAGAGGCTCCGGCCGATGAGCCGCGCCGGCACATGGCCCGCGACGCGGTTGTCGCCGGCGCCAGCGGGATCGGGATCTCTGCCCTTGCCTTCGCCATGCTGACGCGCCCGTTCGAGACCATCTCGGCCTATCATGTCGCCAACGCGAAGCCGCTGGGTGGCGGCACCAATGTCGTGAACGTCACGCTGGTGGATTATCGCGGCTTCGACACACTGGGCGAGATTGCCGTGCTGGCCATGGCGGCGCTCGGCCTGCAGGCTCTGCTGGCGGGCCTGGTGCTGCGGCCGTTCGCCGGCAGGGCGACGATCACAGCGGACCGCTATCCGATCATGCTGCGAATGCTGATGCGGCCCCTTCTGCCGCTGGCGATGGCGGTTGCGGTCTACATCTTCCTGCGCGGACACAATCTGCCGGGCGGCGGCTTCATCGCTGGGCTGATCGCGGCCATTGCGCTGCTGCTGCAGTATGTCTCGGCCGGGGCAACCTATGCGGCCCCGCGATTGCGCCTCCCCTTCATCGGCCTTCTGGCCTCGGGGCTGTTGATCGCGACGGCAACGGGAGCCGGCAGCTGGCTGTTCGGTCAGCCATTCCTGACCTCCAGCTATGGCTATTTCACGCTGCCGATCGTCGGCACCTTCGAACTGGCGACCGCCATGCTGTTCGATTTCGGGATCTTCTTGGTGGTCGTCGGCACCTTGATGATCGCCCTGACGGAACTTGGCCAGCTGAGCGCGCGCGAGCGCGCCGACCCGGCGGAACGCTGAGGATGGAGCTGATCCTGTCGCTTGCCGTCGGCCTCACCTTCGCCTGCGGGATATGGCTGGTCCTGCGGCCGCGCAGCTTCTCGATCGTGCTGGGGGTCACGCTGATCGGCTATGCCGTGAACCTGCTGATCCTGCTGTCGGGTCGGCTCGGCGCGGGGATGCCGCCCATCGCGCTGAAGGGGGCAGCAGGGCTTGCCGATCCCTTGCCGCAGGCGCTTGTCTTGACGGCGATCGTGATCGGGTTCGGCATGACGGCCTATCTGGTCGCTCTGGCGCTGCGGGCGGTGGGGGAAACGGGCAGCGACCGGGTGGATGATCCGGCCGCCCAGCCCGCCGACGAGGAGCCGGAGGCATGAGTCACCTGGCGCTGTTTCCGATGCTGATCCCGTTCACGGCGGCGGCGGTTCTGCTGCTGGGCAACCAGGCCGCCGGGCTTCAGCGCGCTGTGGCACTGTTCGCAACCCTGACGGGCCTTGTCGTCTCCGCTTTGCTGTTGGTGCAGCATGTGGATGGTGTGCCGACCGCCTATGCGCTGGGGGACTGGCCGGCCCCTTATGGCATTCTGTTCGTCGTCGACAGGCTGGCGGCCGAGCTGCTGGTGCTGCTGTTCCTGCTGGCAGTGCCGGCCCTGCTGATGGCGACCAGCGGCACTGATGTGGAGGGACGGCATTTCCACCCCCTGTTCCAGCTGCAGCTGGCCGGGCTGGCCGGGGCATTCCTCACAGGAGACCTCTTCAACCTATTCGTTTTCTTCGAAATTCTTCTTCTCGCATCCTATACTCTGCTGGTCCACGGCAATGGCGCCCGGCGCAGCAGCGCGGGGCTGCTCTATGTGGTGTTGAACCTTGTCGGCTCGGCCCTTTTCCTGGTCGCTCTCGCGCTGCTCTATGGGGCGCTGGGAACGCTGAACATGGCGGATATCGCGCGCCTGTTGCCCGATGTGCCGACGGCGGATGTGCCGCTGGTGCGGGCCGGGTTTGCGATCCTGATCGCAGTCTTCCTGCTGAAGTCCGCACTGCTGCCGATGGCTCTGTGGCTGCCCCACGTCTATTCGGCGGCCTCCATGCCGGTTGCGGCCCTGTTCGCGATCCTCACCAAGGTCGGCGTGGTCGCCCTGCTGCGCCTCACGGTCGGCATCTTCGGCGATGCGCCGGCGGTGGAGGGGCTGTTGCTGCCCTGGCTTCCCTTGCTGGCGCTCGGCACAATTGCCTTTGGGGTTGTCGCACTGTTCGCGGCCACCCGATTGCAGGTGGCGGCTGCAAGCCTTGTGCTCATATCTTCGGGCATCCTTCTGTTCGCACTGGCTTTTGCGTTGCCTGCTGGCACCGCGGCCTTGCTCTTCTATCTGCCCCACACCACGCTTGCGACCGGCGGCATGCTCATGCTCTCGGGCCTTGTCGCGCTGCGACGGGGCCCGCTGGAGGACAGGCTGGTGCGTGGACCCTGTGTTGGCAACCGGATGCTGATCGGGGGCGCTTATGCGGTGTTCGCAGTCGCCATTGCCGGGCTTCCACCGTTGTCCGGTTTCATCGGCAAGCTGATGCTGATGCAGGTTGGCGCTCCGGTCGAATGGCGCCTGGTCTGGTGGGTGGCCCTGCTTCTGCCGGGCTTTGCGGTCACGCTGGTGCTGGCGCGGGTTGCCGCCCTGCTGTTCTGGCAGCCCGATGATCCCCTGCCAGATCTCGTCACCGGTGGGTCGGCTCGGGCTGCGATCCTGCTGCTGGCCGCAGCCGGCCCGGTGATCGTGCTGTTCGCGGCACCGATTGCGGCCTACACGCTCTCTGCCTCTGCCGAACTGCACGCGCGAACTCCCTATATGGCCGCTGTCCTCGGCGATGCGCCGCCGACGCAGCGGGAGCGGCGGCCATGAACAGGCTCTTCCCCCTGCCCTTCACCAGCCTCGCCATTCTCGGCCTTTGGCTCGTCCTTGCCTCCAGCTACACGATGGGCAGCCTGGTGCTGGGGGCCTGCGTTGCTGTCGCCATCCCCATCTGGTCGGCCCGCTTCTGGCCGGATCGGCCGACCTTGCGAAAGCCGCTGCGCGCCTTCACCTTCTTCCTTCTCGTCTGCCGAGACATCGTCGCCGCAAACATCCAAGTGGCGCGGCAGGTGCTGGGCCCGCTGAGCAGGATCCGCCCCGGCTTCGTCGAGGTGCCGCTGGATGTACAGGATCCGTTCGTCGCCACCATTCTTGGCGGCATCGTCACCCTGACCCCGGGCACCGTTTCGATCGACATCGACATGGATCGCCGCATCCTGCACGTCCACGCGCTGGACATTCCCGACCCGGCGGCCCTGATCGCCGAAATCAAGTCGCGCTATGAAACCCCGCTGAAGGACATGTTCGGATGCTAAGCATCGCCATTCCCCTGTCGCTGGCCATGATCGCTCTTGCCATCGCCCTGAATCTCTGGCGCCTGTTCGTGGGGCCGGATGCGACCGACCGGATCCTTGCGCTGGATACGCTGACCATCAACGCGATCGCACTGGTGCTGATCCTTGGCATCGCGCTGGGCACCAGCGTCTATTTCGAGGCAGCCCTGATCCTGGCGATGATGGGGTTCGTCGGCACGGTTGCGCTGTGCAAGTATCTGCTTGGTGGCGACATCATCGAATAGGATAGAAAGAAGATGCCTGAAGCCATTGTTTCTATTCTTCTTCTGATTGGCGCTGCCTTCGTGCTGGTGGGCTCCATCGGGCTGGTCCGCCTGCCCGATCTGTTCGCCAGGCTGCATGGCCCCAGCAAGGCGACCACGCTTGGCCTGGGCGGCGTGGTGCTGGCCTCGATCCTGTACCAATCGACAGGCGGCGGGGGCCTCTCGCTCCGCGAGCTCGCCATAGCCCTGTTCCTGTTCATCACGGCGCCCGTTGTCGGCCATGTGCTGGCGAAGGCTGCCCTCAGGCGCCGCGGCTAGACCTCATCCGCCACAGGTTCGACCCAGCGGGGGAATACACCCTCAGGTGCAGGCAGCAGTGTTCCGGGGACAAGCCGCTTTCCAAAGGCTGCAAAGCCACGGTCTTCAGCCGCCACCGCCAGTTGATCCAGCAGGCGCGCTGCGCTGCCGGGCATCGCCGGCTGCACCAGCAGCACGATCTGACGCACGCATTCGGCCGCATGGTACAGCACCACATCGGCCCGCGCGGGATCGGTCTTGCGCAGCAACCAGGGCGCCATCTCGTTCAGATAGGCGTTCACCGCCGACACCCGGGCCCATATCGCATCAAGCGCAAGATCCGGCCGCACATCGGCATGCGCCTTGCGCGCCTCGTCGAGCAGGGTCGAGACGCCCGCCAGCAGCGCGGCATCGGCCTCTGTCGCCGGGCCATCCGCAGGCACC
>JBKDAC010000123.1:0-2141 GCA_046316515.1 Sandaracinobacter sp.
GCGACAAGGTGTGGGACGGGCCGGGTCTTGCGGCCGGGCTGTCAAACCCCAAGCAGTATCTCCCGGGCAACAAGATGAGCTTTGCCGGCATCAGCAAGCCTGAGGATCGGGCCAACCTGATCGCCTATCTGAACAGCAAGAGCGACGCCCCGCTGCCCGCGCCTGCCGCGCCCGCGGAGGCTGCCCCTGCAACTGCCGCGGCCGCAGCTGCTGCGCCTGCGGCTGCTCCGGCCGCCTGACCCACCGACGGATGAACCGTCGGGCGGCCCACTGCCCGGCCCTGTCGTGCCCCGCTTTGTCCTGCCCCGCTTTGTCCTGCCCGGCTCTGTCGTGCCCGGTTCGTCGCATGCGTCGCCATGGGACGCCGCCTCGCGCTTGCCGGCCCCCCACCGGCTCGCTAGTCTTACCCCATGATATTCCTGCGTAACGTCACGGCCCTCCTCGCCTCCATCACGCTTGTTGCCTGCAGCTCCGGGGGTGGGGGTGCGCCCGGCACGGGATCCGCGGGAACCGGCGGAGGAACGGTCGCCACACCGCCTGTCACCACACCGCCTGTCTCCACGCCGCCGGCCGGAACGGACTGTTCGTTGGGAGCCCGGCAGGCCTGGGCTGCCCAGCAGCTGGACGAATGGTATCTCTTCCCGGAAACACTGCCGGCCAACCTCAGCCCTTCGGGCTTCAACAGCGTGCAGGGCTTTCTCGACGCGCTGACGGCAACCGCCCGGTCCCAGGGCAAGGACCGCTTCTTCACCTATATCGACTCGATCGAGGAGGAAGAGGCCTTCTTCCGCTCGGGCCAGACCGCGTCCTTCGGCATCCGCATCCAGACCGACACGTCGAATCGGCGGGCGCTGGTGGCCGACGCCTTTGAAGGCGCACCGGCGCTGGCGGCAGGGATTGACCGGGGGGCCGAGATCCTGGCGATCGGGACCAGCCCTTCCACCTTGCGGACCGTCGACAGCATCATTGCAGCCGAAGGCGCGGCAGGCGTGTCCAGCGCACTGGGCCCGGCCACGGCCGGCACGAGCCGTACGCTCGAAATCTCGGACGCCAACGGGCGGCGAACGGTTTCCATCGCCAAGGCCAATTTCAGCATCGCGCCCGTGTCGTCGCGCTTCGGCGCGCAGGTGCTGTTCGACCAGGGGCTTCGGGTGGGCTATCTGAACCTGCGCACCTTCATCGACACTGCCGATCCGCAGCTGCGCAATGCGTTTGCCACCTTCCGCGCCCAGGGCATCACCCACTTCATCATCGACTTCCGCTACAATGGCGGCGGCTTGGTCTCGATCGCCGAGTTGATGGGCGATCTGCTGGGCGACAACCGAGCCTCGGGCGACGTGTTCAGCAGTACCGACTATCGCGCATCGAAGGCGCAATTCAACGATGCGCACCGGTTCCAGCGCCAGCCGCAGTCGGTCGCGCCCGTTCGCATCGCCTTCATCACCACGTCGGCCACCGCATCGGCATCGTGCCCGCGTCCGACACCGGCGCCTTCGAGATGGCGATGTGGACCCTGCTGGGTGCCCGGCTCGTCACGGCGATCGCCTGGGAAAGCTTCGGCGAAGGCTGGGTGACGGACGCGGTAAAGCAGCTGAAGCTGAACACAACCGTGATCAAGGCCGATTATGGCGTGCTGCCTGACCTCTCGGCGATCGACCAGGCGTCCGACGTGCTGTTCACCTGGAACGGCACCACCTCGGGCGTGCGCGTGCCGAATGGCGACTGGATTTCCGACAGCCGCGAGGGCCTGACGCTCTGCGATGCGACCAGCGCCGCCTTTGCGCAACCGCTGCCCTTCGAGAAACTCGATGTCGTCACCTTCAGCTGGCAGAAGGTGCTGGGTGGCGAAGGCGCGCATGGCATCCTGATCCTCGGCCCCCGCGCGGTTGAGCGGCTGGAAAGCCATACGCCGGCCTGGCCGCTGCCCAAGATCTTCCGCATGACCCAGGGCGGCTAGCTGATCGAGGGCATTTGCGAGGGCGAGACAATCAACACGCCGTCCCTGCTGGCAGTCGAGGAGTATCTCGACGCACTGCGCTGGGCCGAGTCGATCGGCGGGCTCCCTGCCCTGCTGGCGCGGGCCGCCGCCAATGCCGCCGCGCTGAATGCCTGGGTGGATCGCACCCCCTGGGCGTCGAACC
>JBKDAC010000124.1:0-3314 GCA_046316515.1 Sandaracinobacter sp.
GTCATCACCTCGTCGCCGTTCGAGGCCTTCCGCGCCCATGAAGCCGCGCGCGGCCTGCCGGACAATTTCATCCGCACGGTGAATGCGACCAATTCCGACAGCAATGCCTGGGCCCGGCTGGAGCGCAACGAGATCGACGCACAGGCCTTCGACACATTGTTCCGCGCCGAGGCGCTGACGCTGGGCCATGATGTGCGGGGCGCCGATGTGCTGCCGCTGCTGTCGGGCCAGGTGCGCCCGCGGATGGTAGCCGCGCTGGATGCGATCAAGGCGGCCGGGCTGATGATCGGCTGCATCACCAACAATGCGCAGGTGGGGCACGGCGCAGGCATGGCGGCAAGCGCGGACCAGTCGGCGCAAGTGCAGGCGATCCTGGCGCGGTTCGACCATGTGATCGAAAGCTCCAAGGCCGGGGTGCGAAAGCCCGATCCGGCGATCTACCGCATGATGCTGGACGCGCTGGCGCTGGAGGCCGCGCAGTGCATCTACCTCGACGACCTCGGCATCAACTGCAAGCCGGCGGCCGCGCTGGGGATGACGGCGATCAAGGTTTCGGGCGAGGCACAGGCGCTCGACGACCTCAGCGGATTGCTGGGGCTGGCGTTGTGAGCATCGGCGGCTAAGGTTCGGGCCATGGCGCAAGGCACCCACGATTTCACCCCAGATCCACGCAATGCGGAGATCCTGATCAACATCAACGGCCGGCTGGTCAGGCGCGCGGAAGCCACCGTTTCCGTGTTTGACAGCGGCTTCATGCTGGGCGACGGCGTGTGGGAGGGCCTGCGCGTGCACCAGGGGCGGATCGCCTTTCTGGACGCGCATCTCGACCGGCTCTGGGAAGGCGCCAAGGCGATCGCCATGGACGTCGGCGTGACCCGCGCGGAACTGGTGCGGCGGCTGTATGTAACCATCGACGCCAACGGCATGGAGAGCTGCCACATCCGCCTGATGGTGACTCGCGGCGTCCGTTCCACCCCCTACCAGGACCCGCGCGTGGTGGTGTCGCCCGCCACCATCGTGATCATCGCCGAGCACAAGGACCCGCTGCCCGCCACGCTGGAAAAGGGCATCCGCCTGTTCACCGTGCATGTGCGGCGCGGCTTCCCGGATGTGCAGGACCAGAAGCTGAATTCCCACAGCAAGTTGAACTGCATCACGGCCTGCATCCAGGCGACCGGGGCGGGCGCCGACGAGGCGCTGATGCTGGACCCGCAGGGCTTCGTCGCCACCTGCAACAGCACCCACTTCTTCATCGTGAAGCGCAACCGGCGGGGCGTGCAGGAGGTGTGGACGTCGTCGGGCGACTATTGCCTGGGCGGCATCACGCGCGGGAACGTGATCCTGCTGTGCGAGGACAATGATATCCCGGTGTTCCAGAAGAACTTCTCACTGACCGACGCGTACAGCGCCGACGAGGCGTTCGTGACGGGCACCTTCGCGGGCGTGGTGCCTGTGACCAGCATCGACGGCCGCAAGCTGACCGACGGGCGCGGGCCGGTGGTTGAGCGGCTGCAGCGGCTCTACAAGGCGATGGCAGCGGCCGACTGCGCGAAGCATGTGCGGCCGTGACCATCCGGATAGCCATGTGGTCGGGCCCACGGAACCTCTCGACCGCCATGATGCGCAGCTTCGGGGCGCGGGCCGACACCCATGTCACTGACGAGCCCTTCTACGGCGCCTATCTGAAGCTGACGGGCGACCCGCAGCCGATGGCTCCGCAAGTGATCGCCGACATGGACTGCGACTGGGCGAGCGTGGCGCGCACCATGAGCGGCCCTGTGCCTGGGGACAGGCCCATCTGGTACCAGAAGCACATGGCGCACCACATGGAGGGGCCGCTGGGCATCGAGGCGCTGACGGCGCATGTGCACGCCTTCCTGATCCGCGATCCGCGCCGGGTGGTTGCCAGCTACGCCGCCAAGCGCACGAAGGTACGGCCCGAGCATCTGGGGGTGGGGCGCCAGCGCGCCTATTTCGACCTTGTGGCGGACAGGCTGGGCAAGGCGCCGCCGGTGGTGGATTCAGCCGACATATTGAAGGACCCGCCGGTCGTGCTGGCCAAGCTCTGTGCCGCGCTCGGCATCTCCTGGGACCCGGCGATGCTCAAATGGGCGCCGGGCCGCCGCGGCACCGACGGTATCTGGGCGAGCCACTGGTACAATGCAGTGGAGGCCAGCACAGGATTCGGGTCGGCGGAGGGTGCGCTACCCGAACTGGATGCGGAGGCCGCCGTGGTCGCAGCTGCGTGCGCGGAGGATTATGCCTATCTGGCCGGCTTTGCGCTGAAGGCTTGAGCGGGCGGCTCAGGCTGGCCGGTCGAGCCAGTCGGACAGAATTTCGTTCACCTGCTCGGGCGCATCCTGCTGCACCCAGTGCGACACGCCGGGAAGGCGGTGCAGTTCGAGCGCGGGCACCCACTGCCCGGTGCCGTCGGTGCAGCGGATGTCGATCGCGACATCGTCCTCGCCCCAGATCATCAGCGTAGGCACATGCACCATCCCGTCGCCGATCGCCTGCATGTCCGGCCGGCGCAGCAGCGCGCGGTAGTAGTTGAGCATCGCGATCAGCGCGCCCGGCCGCAGCGCGGCATCGGCATAGACCTGGAGCACGTCCGGCGGGAAACGGCCCTTGTTTGCGGCGGACGACAGGAAGGCGTTCTTCACGGCCTCGGCGCCTTTGGCCCGCAGCAGCCGTTCGGGAAGGCCGGGTATCTGGAAGAAGAGGATGTACCAGCTCTTCCGAAGCTGGTGCCAGTGGCGGATCTCGCGCTCGGCGCATTTGGGGTGGGGCACGTTCATGATCACCAGCCGCACCAGCGGGCGGAGCTGCCTTATGGCGAACACCCAGGCAATGATCGCGCCCCAGTCGTGCGCCACCAGCATCACCTCCCGCGCCTCCGACACGTCGATCAGCGCCGCCACATCCTCCACCAGCCGGTCGATCCGATAGGCGTCGATCCCCTCCGGCCGAGACGTCGCGCCATAGCCGCGCAGGTTCGGCGCCCACACCCGCCAGCCTCTGGCGGCAAGCAGGGGCATCTGGTGCCGCCAGGAAAAATTGAGCTCGGGAAAGCCGTGCAGACAGAGCGCGAGGCGATCGCCGCTGCCGCATTCGGCAAGTTCGAAGCGCTGGCCGTTCGCCTCGACAAAGCGCACCGAGATTCCGCTGTCGGGCGCGGGAACCCAGCTGAACGCAGCCGCCGTCACGCCGCGCGGACGAGGGCGCGACGGCGTCGGTCGAAGCTGGAGGGGATGCCCATCGCCTCGCGGTACTTGGTCACCGTCCGGCGGGCGAGGTCGTAGCCGTCCTTCTTC
>JBKDAC010000125.1:0-20107 GCA_046316515.1 Sandaracinobacter sp.
CCCAAAGGCTGCGCATGCCCCCGTCGCTTTGAATCTGCGGCAGGGTTGATCCGGGAACGCAAACCTTCTGCAACTCCCACGTCAAACGATCGATCTCGGACTTCCGTGCCAGAAAATGTGCCGCGCGGTCCGGGCCGACGCAACCAATCCCCAGCCCTGTTCCTGTCAACCGAATGTCGCTGTTGTCAGCGCGAAGCCGCAACCGGAATTCGGCGCGCGACGTGAACATGCGATAGGGCTCTGTGACTCCATGAGTCACCAGATCGTCGATCATCACGCCTATGTAGCTGGTGGCTCTGCCTGGAATCCAGCGAGCTCCGGCTGCGTTCAGTCCGGCGACAAGTCCCTGCGCGGCAGCCTCCTCATACCCCGTCGTTCCATTGATCTGCCCTGCCAGCCATAACCCTGGCAGGGCCTTCATTTGGAGGCTGTGATCCAGAGCTCGCGGATCCACATGGTCATACTCGACGGCATAGCCGGCCTGAACGATCCGCGCCCTCTCCAACCCCGGGATCGATCGCACAAGATCGACTTGAACTGCCTGAGGAAGACTGGTCGAAATTCCATTTGGATAGATCAGCGGGTCGTCCAGCCCCTCGGGCTCCAGGAAGATCTGGTGGCCATCTCGATCGCCGAACCGCATCACCTTGTCTTCAACGGAAGGGCAATAGCGTGGCCCAACTCCCTCGATGCGCCCAGCGTACATGGGGGACATGTGGATCGCGTCCCGGATGATGTCGTGGGTCGCCTGCGTCGTGCGGGTAATGTAGCAGTCGATCTGTGGTGTCGAGGTCAGCCGGGTCAGCGCAGAGAGGAAGGAGGGCTCCGTATCGCCTGGCTGCACCTCCAAGGATGCCCAATCTATGGTCCGACCGTCCAGCCGCGGTGGCGTTCCTGTTTTCAGTCGACCGATTGGCAAGTCGAGGGCCCGCAGCCGTCGACTCAGTGAGCCGGCGCCAGCTTCGCCAACACGTCCGCCGGCGATCTGCGCTTCGCCAGTGTGCATCACGCCGCCAAGGAAGGTTCCACTCGTCAGAACGACTGCGCTCGCCCGTATCCTACCGATCGAAGTTTCGACCCCCCGGCACTGGCCCCGCTCAACAACAAGGTCGGTGACTTCCGCCGCGATCACCACCACACCTGAATGACCGACCAGTTCACGGATAGCCGCTGCGTATAGTCTTCGATCAGCTTGGGCACGCGGACCTTGGACGGCAGGGCCACGACTGCGGTTCAGCAGGCGAAACTGGATCCCGGCCCGATCAGCCGCCTTGCCCATGATGCCGTCCATGGCATCCACTTCGCGGACAAGGTGGCCCTTGCCGAGTCCGCCAATAGCGGGGTTGCAGCTCATCTGGCCGATGTTGTTCCGGCTGAAGGTGATCAAGGCAACGCGCGCACCCGTCCGGGCGGCTGCACAGGCTGCTTCGCAACCGGCATGGCCGGCACCAACAATGATCACATCATGAGAGCTCACGACGCCGCCGTAGCAGAATGTTCCACGTGGAACAATTTGCAGAACGCCTTACTTTCCAATGCAGAATCGACTGAAGATGGCGCCCAGGATCGTCTCGGGATCGATCTGTCCGGTCAGCTGCCCCAGGGCTACTGCCGCACTCCGCAATGCCTCCGCTGCCAAAACCGGATCGCCATGCCCGGCTGCCTCCCTGACATGGATACATGCGTCTTCCACCAACTGCTTTTGCCTGGCTGTGGTAACGACCGGAGGCTCCCCGGAAGGTATCTGTTCTTCCGCCCAATCTGTCAGCCATTGTATCAGGTCGGCCAGCCCCTCCCCGGTTCGCGCCGACACGTAAGTGCGGCCATCCCGCCGTCCTGGCCGCTCCCCGGTTTCATCGATCCCGTTGACGACATTTCCGCCGGGCCCCATGTCGATGACAAGATCCGCAGCAGCTGCCCGAGCCCTGGCGCGTGAAATGCCTTCTGCTTCCACCGGGTCGTCCGTGTCCCGAATACCGGCCGTATCCAGCAAAACGGCTGCCCGACCTGCTAGGTCGAGGTGCACTTCAATGACGTCACGGGTGGTCCCGGCCACGGGTGTCACAATGGCCGCCTCGCGACCAACCAAACTATTGAGAAGACTGGACTTTCCGACGTTTGGTGGGCCGACTATCGCAATCGTGAGGCCATGTCGAATTCGCTCTGCCATGCCTGTCGTGGCCAGTGCCTGGTCCATATCAGCCGCCAGCTGTTGCAGGGCGACGCTGCTGCGGGATGCGGCCAACGCATTGTCCGCTACATCAGCTTCGTCAGAAAAATCCAGGCGGGACTCCAACTCTGCTGAAATATCAATGAGTTGGGTGCGCCATTTCTCCGCCAAGCTGCGGAGCCGCCCGCCCGCCTGGGCAAGTGCTTGATCCCGCTGGCTTTCTGTCTCTGCAGCAATCAGGTCCGACAGTGCTTCGGCCTGTGTCAGATCCAGCCGGCCAGCTTCGAACGCGCGCCGCGTGAACTCTCCGGCTTGTGCGGGCCTTGAGCCCAGCGACGTCAATGCCGCCTGCACCCCCGCAACCACGGCAACGCTTCCATGGCAATGCAGCTCGACCACATCCTCCCCGGTGAAGCTGGCTGGGGCGTCAAAGGTGAGCATGAGAGCTCTGTCCAGCAGCTTGCCATCGGATGGGCGCAGCAGTGCCCGAAGGGCCGCTTGGCGCGGGCCTGGAAGGTCTCCCGCGCCGATCAGCTTTTGGGCAATGTCGAAGACGCCCGTGCCGCTCATCCGAATGACGGCGACTCCGCAGGGTGGCAGGCCGGATGACAGGGCATGAATCGGCTCCATGCCTGCCTGCCTAGACGGTTCCGGGCTGCTCTTGAACCCGCTCCATCGCAGCCGCGCGTTCGCTTCAGGCTTTGCGCCGTCAGCCCTTCTTGTCGGACTTGGCCGGTAGCCCAGCTGCCATCGCGCTGGTCATCAGCTTCTGCCAGGCTTCAAACCCCTCGCTCATGCCGGGAACGCCGCTGGTCCAGGTTTTTACCAGCTTCTGCCAATCATCGGGTGACGGACCATCGATCGTGAACGCCTTCATGCGCTCCACCCAGGCTTCGTGGAGGGGCGTAAGATCCGGCAGACCCAGAAAGGCGCGCGCCTCCGCCGGGGTGGCTTCGATTTCGACTTCAAACTTCATTCGGGCCTCCTCTTCTCAGATCAGTCTGTCAGGGCCGGAAGCTAATGTCACCCGGCGGCCGCGGGGCGTTGCGGATCAGTTCGGCTCGCACGCGCACGGTGCGGATAGAAATCCGGATCTCCAGTGCAAAGGCAAGAAGGGATGCCATCAGCAGTACGAGCGCCAGGATGAAAAGGGCTGGAACCAGCTCGTCGAGATGGATCGGGCTGACGGCTGAAACGAAGAGAACCGTGATGAGCGAGCAGATGGTGAGCGCGGCCGCAACAGACAGGCCGACAGCCCGGTTGGCAAGCACCATCCGACGATCCAGGCCGGCAAGTTCCGCAATGGTCAGAGCCCGTTCGGTCTCGTCTTCGGGAACGGATGATTCCAGCAGGCGGGCGCGATCGACCACCCGGCCCAGACGGGTGGTGATGACGGACAGGAAGGCCCCGATCGCCGTCAGCAGGAAGACCGGCGCAATCGCCAGCTGGATCACCTGCGCCAGTACAGGAAGGTTCGGGTCGCTCAGTGGCACCATGCCCGCCGCGTGCGGGCGGCGGGGTCGCGTGTCAAGAAGCGCTGCACGGAGTCAGCCTGTGGGCTCAGGGCGCGCAGTTGATGCAGAGCGTAGCAGTCGGTAGCGCAGCAAGCCTGGCAGGCGCGATGTCGGCACCGCAACTGGCGCAGGTGCCATAGGTGCCACTTTCCATCCGTCGGAGCGCGGCCCGGATCTGGTTCACCTCGTCCATGCGGACGGCTTCCAGGCCTTGCGAGGCTTCCATGTCCTCGATCTGATTGGCCTGTTCCTCCCAATCCGCCTCCAGGGGCTGGCTCGATTCCGCCTCCAGTCGGGCGATTTCGACCCCAAGGGCTGCAAGGCGCGCTTCGAGATTTGCGCGAATCGTGTCGATGGCTGTCATGTCTTTCCCTTTCGCAACGGCTGGTCAGGCAACCCGCGCGGCGCTAACGAGGGCTGCGATCTGGTCGAGAATGGCCAGCCGCTCCCGGGATGTGTCCTCGGCACGTTCGTCGGAGGCGGGGTCTGTGCCGGAGTCGATGGCGTGGACAGCGTCGTCGAGCTCGTCGAGCCGGGCGGCGAGATGCTGGAAGTGACCATCCCCGGTCTTCAATTTGCGCAGAAGGTCGGCGTCGTTCGGATAGATGTCGTGCAGGGATTTCGGCAGGTGGGTCATAGGCGTCTCCTCTGTGCCAACCGTGGACGCCCGATTCCGGTCCGTCGTTGATCCCGGTCAAGCTGAAAAGAAGCGAATTTCGCCCGCGGAACAATGGCCCAAAAGTTGGGATTCTGAACCGAGAATTTGGAAGCCGTTCATGCTGGTGAAAGGCCGCATGCTGCGCGCATCTACATAACTTTCAGAAAAAATTGGTATTCTTTCTCGCGGCCGGGGTTGGCACGCGGTATGCAATGCAATTGGCATGAACGGTTTCAACAGGAGCAGAACGATGACCACCATGACTTTCAGCCCCTTCCGCAACCTGATCCTGGCAGTTTTCGCCAGCGCGTCGGTCCTGGGATTTGCGGCCGTGCCGGCAGAAGCCGGAGAGGTTCGCACCGCCTCCATCGATGTCGCCCGCTATGAGCTGACCCGCTCGGAAGGCCGCCTGGCCGTCGAAGGCCGGGTGATCGCCAAGGCCAAGCAGCTCTGTGCCGAAGGTGGCGTAGACTGGAAGAACATCAGCGAGACGGCGGCCTTCAAGCTGTGTGTTGCCACTGCACTGCGCGATGCGCGGATGCAGATGGCAGCGATCGCCAGCCGGATGCAGCTCGCTTCCAGGTAACCCACCGGTTTTGCTCGGGGTATCTCCTCTCTCCCCCCAGCGAAGCCTCCCGGTGGCGGGGTTCAGTCCCTCCCGCCACCGGGCCCCTTTTCAGAGATTCGTTGGGGCATCCCCTCTATCCCCCTGGCGGATAAACAGCAGCCCGGCAGTCGAAAGGCTGCCGGGCTTTTTGGTGGGAACTGTCGGCGGGCCGTGGCAGTTTGGCGGGCATGGACGAGGTGAGGAACGATGTGGCGCCGGCGCGCTATGGGCTGGTGGTGGGCGGGGTGACCGCCTTTGCCGAGTATGAGCTGGCGGGTGACCGGATCGTGTTTCCGCACACGGTGGTGCCGCCGGCACTGGAGGGGCGGGGGGTTGGCACGCGGCTGGTGAAGGCCGCGCTGGCGGATGCGCGGGCCCGGGAATCTGCGGCACCGGTGGCGACGGGCCCACGAACCCGTCCGACAAGCGGACGTTCAGCCAAAGGCTGATCTACGGTGCGCCCGCAACTCTTCCTGTTCTTCCGGACCTTCAGGCGGACTCGGCGGGTTCAGCCTTCGGCTGAGTAGCGCGGGCTTTGCCCACGCGTCGTGCTGCCGCCGGCCGCTATGGCAATATTAGCCGAAACGTCCCCTTCCGGGTGATGGTCAATTCGCAGAGGCCGATGACGTCGATGCCGATCAGGACGTCGAACACTGGGTGATCGGTCCAGCTCATGCCCTCGATTGTGCGGTCGAGGAAGTATGGGAACGCAGGCGAACCATCCGCCTGATCCACCACGAAGCCCAGGCGGAAGGTGTGCAGGTTGTGCATGTTGGTTCCGGCTGCGCTGACGACCGGCTTTCGACCCATGGGGCTGACTATGAGCTTCTGAACCAGCCGATTTGAAATCCCGGTATCATGGCGCCTGTGTCTATGATCCACACCGGTGATATCCGGGACCGTGACGGGGCGCCGCTGCTGCGCGCTGAAATCATCCACCGCTTCCCCTGGCTGCGCCACCTGTTCGCCGATGGTGGCTATGCCGGCGATAAGCTGCGCAAAGCGCTGCGCTGCATCGGCAGAAGGACCGTCGAGATCATCAAGCGATCCGATGCCGCAAAGGGCTTCGAGGTCCTGCCCCGCCGCTGGGTCGTGGAACGAACACTGGCATGGCTCAGCCGCAACCGCCGCCTCGGCCAGGACTTTGAACAAACCATCGCGTCCGCCACCGCAGGGCTGTTCGTCGCATCCGTCCAGCTCTTCACACAACGCATCGCAAGGCTATGCGAGTGTTCAGGATAGTTTTGAATCAGACCCTGAGGAATCACTGACATATCCATTGCCGTTAACCAATATATTCTTGCCTCAAATCAGATCGTTTCCTGCGATTGCTTCCCAACCCATCTCAGAAATCGCTATGTTCGTCAGGGTGTCTGTCCTACAGGAACCGCGCGGGTTATGTTTGGTTCATGCCAAAAGTTTCGAAAGCGCGCGACGCCCTGCTTAGCCCGGTTATCGGTAAGCTGGCCCTCAGGGACTCCATGTCGGCATGCAAGCGGCGGCGCCGAACGGCCGGGGCATTACGGCGGCGCGCGCGATGGCAGGGTCCTTTCCTGACGGCGCTGGCCACGAATGGCATGTCCGCAGCCCTGCACACAACGGGCGTTCCGCTCGGCGACGCTGTCTCTGCCCGCCTGGCGGACCCGGCCTTTCGTCAGGCGGTGGAGCGAATTGGCATAGAGCGTCTGGCCGCTGCCGAGCTGATGCTGATCGATCTTCTGCTGCAGCGCTTTGACGGGCCGGATGACGGCAAGGAGAAGTCTGTCCTGGCACTCTGGCAGGCGCTGCGCGAGGACAGGCGGCGCCCGGCGGGCCGGCCGGAGCCGGCGCGCGCGGCAGGACGCGCGGCGCGGACCGCCATAACGCCGGAACGGGCCGAAGCCGCGCGGGCAGCGGTTGCGCGCGTTGCCGAGGCCGGCAAGCTGCTCGATGCGATCAAGGCGCGCCTTGTGGACGCCGAAGAGCCCGGGAAGGGCTGACGGCGCCTCAGGGCAGCTCTATCTCCAGATCGCGTATAAGATCATAGAGCGTCGGCCGACTGATCCCCAGGATCTTCGCGGCCTTGCTGATGCTGCCGGCCGAGGCCGTGAGTGCTGCGCCGATCGTCCGCCGGTCGGCCACCATACGTGCTTCGCGCAGCGTGGGAATGGCCGCGTCCGGCTGGTCGGCCAGATCGAGGTCCGTGGCCGAGATCACGTTGCCGTCCACCATGATGACTGCGCGCTTCACGCGGTGTTCCAGCTCGCGCACATTGCCCGGCCAGCTGTGGAGGTTCATCGCCGCCAGGGCATCGGGCCCGAACCTGAGCGGTGGCCCCATGCGGGTGGCGCTGAAGTTGCGCAGGAAATGATTGGCCAGAAGAACGGCATCGCCTTCGCGCTCGCGCAGTTGCGGAATGCTGATCGTGACCTCCGCGATCCGGTAGAACAGATCCTCGCGGAAGCTGCCATCGGCGATCATGCGCTTCAGGTTCCGGTGCGTGGCGCACACGATTCGCGTGTCGACTTCGATCGGCTTGCGCCTGCCGATGCGTTCGATCACCCGCTCCTGGATGAAGCGCAGCAGCTTGACCTGCAGGGCCAGCGGAATGTCCCCGACTTCGTCCAGGAACAGCGTGCCGCCCTGGGCAAGCTCTATCTTGCCTTCGGTGGTCTTTACGGCGCCGGTGAACGCCCCGCGCTCATAGCCGAACAGCTCGGCCTCCAGCAAATTCTCGGGGATCGCACCGCAGTTGATGGCGATGAAGGGCCCCCCACTGCGCGCAGACGCTGCGTGCAGCGCGCGGGCAAGCACTTCCTTGCCGGTGCCCGACGCGCCCAGCAACAGCACCGACACGTCGGTCGGTGCCACCCGTTCGACCATGGATGCCACCTTCAACATGTCGGGCGAACCGGTGACCAGACTGGCCATGGGGCTGGTATCCTGGCTGGCAGCCATGCGCCGGTTTTCGGTTTCCAGCTGCGCCACATGGAACGCCCGCCCCACCAGGAAGCCCAGCTCGTCGATATCGACGGGCTTCTGGTAGAAATCGAAAGCGCCCAGCGCGATGGCGCGCCGGGCACTTTCCCGCGCGCCATGGCCGGACGCCACGATCACCTTGGTGTGGGGTGCAAGCGTCATGATCTCCTCGAGGGTTGCAAAGCCCTCGGTCGCGCCATCGGCATCCGGCGGAAGCCCCAGATCGAGCGTGACGACGGCCGGCCTGCAAGACCGCATCGCTGCCAGCGCGCTTTCCCGGTCGCCGGCGATCACGACCTCATAGCCCTCATAGGCCCAGCGCAGCTGTCGCTGCAGCCCGGCATCGTCCTCGACGACCAGCAGGATCGGCTTCTTGTCGGCCATGGGGGCAGAGCTCATGTACGGTCAACTTTCTGGCGGGCAATCTCGTCGGTCTGGCGGTCGCGTGGCAGGATTACGGTGAAGCAGCTTCCTTCGCCGGGTCGGCTCTCCACCTCCAGGCGTCCGCCGTGCGCGCGGGCAATCTCGCGCGCCTCGAACGCGCCGATGCCGAAGCCGCCATTCTTGGTCGATCGGAAAGGTTTGAAGAGTTCGTCCCGGATGAAGGCAGCGGACATGCCATGTCCGCTGTCTGCCACCGCAATTCGGACGTCGCTGGAACGTTCCGTCAGGGACAGGCAAACGGGCGCGTCCGGTGCACTGGCATCTATCGCGTTCTGAACAAGATGTGTCACCATCGCTTCGATGCGTCCGGCATCGCCCGGAATCGGCACCGATCCTTCGGCGCCCTCCAGCTCCAGATTGCTGTGCTGCCGGCGGAGTGCGGCCGCCACGATCGTCATCACACGCGCGATGTCGAGGGAATCGCTGGGGTCGCCGGGGCCCGAAGTGCGCACTTCCGGTTCCTGGCTCATCAGCTTCAAGAGGTTGCTCATCTTGCTGACGCTGGCATTCAGCGTGACGATCATGTCGGCCCGGAACTCGGGCTTCTCCGCATGGCGCTCGGCGTTGCGGGCAAGCAGGCCCAGCTGGCTGACGACATTCTTCACGTCATGCATCACGAAGGCAAAGCGCCGGGTGTACTCCTCGAAGCGGCGCGCCTCTTCCAGCTGGGTCTGGGTCTCGGCTTCGGCAAGATAGGAGGCCGATTGCCGACCTAGCGTCCGCAGCAGGTCATAATCCTCCCAGTTCAGATCGCGAGACGCCAGGCTGCGCTGCAGCAGCAGCATACCGGTCAGTGCCTCGCGGTGGATCAGCGGAACCGCCAGCCAGATGCTCCGGTCGGCGGCCGCCCATTCCGGCAGCGTGAGCAATCCATGGCTTCCCGGCGCATTACTGCCCGCTTCCGCCCGCAGCTGGTCGAAGTCTGCAATCCGGGCCGTCTCGATGAAGTAGAGCGTCAGCGCCGCGCTGTCGGCAATCTCTGGCGGGGACAGGTCCCGCCAGCGCCAGCGCGTCGTCAACGCAAAGCTGCCGTCGCCGCTCGGCTCCAGCAGCGCGCCTCCCGGGCTGTCGAGCACCGTCGCGATCGCTTCGATCAAGCGCTCACGAACCGGTGCCGTGGGCAGACCATCGCGTGGGGACGCGGAATCAATCTTCTTGATGAAGCGCAGCCATTCCACGCGATAATCATAGCGGTACCGATAGAAGTTCCGGGCGATTCGCACCTTCAGCTCGGCGCGGAAGCGCGGGCTCAGGGTCACCAGCGCCCCGGCGATCATGGTGATGGCCAGGAATGTGACCTGCAGCAGCTGGCCCCAGTTGCCGCCCGTGATCTTCAGTCCATAGGCGAGCAGCGACATCGCGATCAGGTAAAGCCCGATCATCGAGACGCTGACCGTCTGGAAGGCCGCCTGGCGCGACAGGTGGAAGCGTCCGCCACTGTCCTGCCGCAACGCGAGATAGATCAGCGGCGCTGCCAGCGCATTCACCGCACCGCGGATGCCCAGCAGCGACAGGTTCGGCTCACCCAGCAAGAAGTGCAGCGTGTAGAGGTTGAGATCATAGGCGAAGATCACGCCAAGCCCCACGGCGAACAGCCGGAACGACAGTCCGCCGCCATCGCCCGCGTTCACATACATGTTGTGCAGCAGCACGAGGCCCGAAATGGCGAGTACCAGGCGCGACGCCACGAACAGCAGCGCGCCGGGTGGCTGCTGGCTGAGCGGCGCAGTCGCCGATCCGAACTGGAACATGATGTCCAGCGCCAGCTGAAGCGCGATCAGGAAGCCCAGGCCAACGGCCAGCGCGAAGGATTGGGATGGCCGGTCCACAAGGCCCAGCGACCGCTGTTGCAGCAGGATCAGGACACCGACCCAGCAGGCAGAGCGCAGGGTTTCCGACCGCGACAGCCAGGGAACGGCTTCCAACCCATAGACGGCCGCCAGCACATGCCCGCCAGCCCAGAAGGCTGTCGCAAAGGCCGCAAGCGCAACCGCAAGCCGCACCCCTGTAGGGGACCTGCGCAGCCCGAGCACCAGTCCCAGCACCGCGAAAGCAACGACTGCGACCAGGTGACTGAGGAGTCCGATCGTTCCCAGCATTGCCGGCATTTAGCGTGCGCACCCCTTCCTCGCCAGTTGCCACGCACATCTGCGCCGCAATCTGTAAAGAATTCCTACAGTGCGCGGCATATCTGCTGACACTGTCCATGCGTGGGAGACGGCCGTTTCCCCGCAGGCTTCACGGGAAGTCATCGAAACTTGCGTCGGACGCTGGCCTAGGTATCGCGAAGCAGGAGGCAGGAAGGCAAGGTTGATGGCAGGATCAAGGGCAGATCGGGAGGCGAGGCTGAAGGCCGCGCTCCGCGACAATCTCAGGAAGCGCAAGCCGCAGGAACGGGGCGAACGCCCCGACCTCCCGTCGGTGCCGGAGGCCGAAGGCTCAACGCCAGCCGAGGGCTGAGGCGATGATGTGGAAGATGCTGTTCTGTTCCAGCGTGCCCGATACCAACGCTTGGCCGGGTCCTGCGGCGTAGAGGGCGACATCCTCGCCACCATGGGTTTCCGCACTGAACAGAAAGGTCTTCGGCTGCAGGTAATCGGGATCGTTGGGAGCCCGGGCCGACGTCAATGTCTTTCCGCCCACCCGCACCTCCAGCGGCCCGTTCGCATAGCCCAGGGTCGGCACAGGCCGGCCAAGCTGGTCCAGCACATTTCCCTGCGGGTCGAGTGCCGACCGCCCCTCGCCGCCGGCAATCGGCCTCAGGAAGCCGAGTATGTCGTTTCCGCGGGGCGGATAGCCCGCCATCGTGAAGACGTGGCTGTGATCCGCTGTCACCAGGATCAGCGTGTCCTTCATGTCCACGATCTTCGCGACAGCCTCGATCGCCTGTGCGAACTGCACAGTCTCGTCCAGTGCGCGATAGGCGTTGCTGAGGTGATGGGCATGGTCGATCCGCCCCCCTTCCACCATCAGCACATAGCCCTTGCCGCCGCTGCGCGCCTGCAGCTTGCGCACGGCGAATGTCGCCAGCTCGGCCAGCGAGGGCTCCTTCTTGCGGTCGGCATCGAAGTTGAAGTCCAGGTGCGTCGCGTTGAACAGGCCGAACACCGGCCCCGAATCGCCGGGCTGCAAGGCCCGGAAGGCGGGGGCGGCCTCGACGAAACGTCGCGCGGGATTTGCGGCCTGCCATTCGGCGATTAGGTCGCGGCCGTCATCGCGCGTGCCGCCCTGGGCCTGTGGCCGGAACTTCTGGAGCCCGCCGCCCAGCACCACATCGGCGCCGCGAAACCGGACCAGCTGGTCCGCTATGTCGGCACAACCCGATTTGCGGGCCTCGGCGGGATATTCGCGGTCGAAGGCTTCCCAGTCGCGGTCGGGGACATGCGCATACATGGCCGCTGGCGTTGCGTGGGTGATGCGGGTGGTGGTGACGATCCCGATGCCAAGTCCGCGATCGCGGGCAATGGTGGCGAGCGTCGCCGGCAGCCGCTCGGGTGTGCGGCAGGCCTCGGCCCCCTGTCCCGGCAGCATGCCCAGCACGCCGATCCGCGTCTTGGTCCCGGTCGTCATCGCGCTTGCCGTGCCGGCGCTGTCGGGGACCTGGGCATTCGTGTTGTAGGTCTTCACCAGCGCGCGGCTGGGGAAGCGCTCGAAGCTCAGCAGATTCTCCTCGCCGCCATCGAAACCCGGGAAGGTGCCGCCGGCCGCCTTTGCCCGCTTCTGCGCTTCGAAAATGCGCGCTGCCGTGATGGTGGTGATGCCCATGCCGTCTCCGACGAACAGGATCACGTTCTTCGCCCTGGCGTCGCCCCCCGGCGCCCCCCGACGCGCGGCGACTTCCGCTGCAGATTTCTTCCAGCTCGACTCGGCTGCGGCGGCCGTCCGGACGGGCTCGGCGGACAGCGGGTGCGCGAGGGCTGCCACAAGCAGCGCGGTAATCAGCGGTTTCATGTCAGCTTTATCTCCGCCAAGCGTTGCAGCAGGAAGTCATTCGCCGTGATGGGCGGCATGTCGGCGTTCGGAACAAGGGGCTCGATCAGCCAGTCGGGGCGATAGTGCAGGAAAAAGGGCATCGAATAGCGCGGGATATGGCGGCGTTCCGGTGCCGGGTTCACCACCCGGGGGGTGGTGGAGGGCAGCTGTCCGCCGGTCTGGCGCTGGAGCATGTCGCCGACGTTCACCACCAGACTCCCCGACGTCGCGGGCACCTCCAGCCATTCACCATCGCGCGACAACAGTTGCAGACCCGCCTCTTCGGCGCCCAGCAGCAGGGTGATCACGTTGATGTCCTCGTGTGCGCCTGCGCGCACGGCGTCGGCGTCGGGAGAGACGGGCGGATAGTGCAGCAACCGAAGGATCGAGTTTCCATCGGCAATGGGGCTGTCGAAGAAGTCGACCGGCTGGTTCAGATGGACGGCAATTGCGCTCAGCACCCGGCGACCCGTTTCCTCCACCGCCGCGAACAGGGCCTGCAGGGCAGGCCGGAACGCCGGAAGGCTGTCGTCCGGCCAGAGATTGGGGCTCATCACCTCCGCAAAGCGGTGGCCTGCCGGAAGGTCACGGCCCACATGCCAGAACTCCTTCAGGTCCGACAGCGATGCGCCCTTTGCCGTCTCGATCCCGAACGGCGTGTAGCCCCGCTGCCCGGCCCCGCCCGCCACATGATATCGACGCTTCACCGCATCCGGCAGAGCGAAGAAGGCCTGGACCACGCGCCAGGCCTCGTCGATCAGGTCCTGCGGAATGCCATGCCCTTCGATGACGGCAAAACCGGTGCGGCGGAAGCTGTCACCCAGCCGGTCGGCCGCCTGAGCCAGATCGGTTTCCACAAGGGACAGGGGCACGGGGCGAATATCGGCGCGACTCGTCATGAGCCATGCCTTAGACCCGCATCGGCCTCGGTTGAAGCATCGGCATGCTGGTCCCGTTGAAGCAACAGGTTGAGCCGCGGGCGGCAGGGGGCCAATGTGCCTGCCAGAGGAGAGGCGGGATGCTGGAGTTCGATTACATCATCGTGGGCGCTGGGTCGGCGGGCTGTGTCCTTGCCAACCGGCTGACGGCCGATGGGCGGCATCGCGTACTTCTGCTGGAGGCTGGCCCGACCGATTGGAACCCGATGATCCACATCCCCGTGGGCTATGCGACCACGCTGAAGGACCCGGGTGTCAACTGGCTGTACGAGACGGAGGAGGATCCCGGCTCCAACGGCCGCAGGCATGTCTGGCCGCGGGGCAAGGTGCTGGGCGGGTCCTCGTCGATCAACGGCCTTCTCTATGTGCGCGGGCAGATGGCCGATTACGACAATTGGGCCCAGCTGGGCGCGACTGGCTGGGCGTCGGGCGATGTGCTCCCCTATTTCCGGCGGGCGGAAGGCAATGAGCGGCTGGCCGACGAGCTGCACGGCACGGATGGCCCCCTGAACGTGAGCGACGCGACGACGCGGCACCCGGTGTCGGATGCCGTGGTGCAGGCGGGCGTCCAGGCCGGGCTGCCCTTCAACGACGACTGCAACGGAGAGGCGCAGGACGGGATCAGCTATTTCCAGCTGACGGTGAAGAACGGCCGCCGCTGGTCTGCCGCGCAGGCCTATCTGAAGCCGGCGATGCAGCGCCGGAACCTGAAGGTGGAAACCGAGGCGCATATGGCCGCGATCCTGTTCGATGGGACGCGCGCGGTTGGCGTGACCTATCGGCAGGACGGGCGTATGGTCTCCGTCCGGGCGAACAGGGAGGTGCTCCTTTCCGGCGGGGCGGTGAACAGCCCGCAGATGCTGGAGGTGAACGGCATCGGCGATCCGGAGGTGCTGAAGGCGGCCGGAATCGCGGTGCGTCACGCGCTGCCGGGCGTCGGCACCAACTGCCAGGACCATTATGTCGTCTCGGTCCAGTTCCGGCTGACCGAGGGCACGGTGACGGTCAACGAGATGAGCCGCGGCTGGCGGCTGATGGTGGAGGCGGCGAAATATGCCGCCACCCGCAAGGGGCTTCTGACGCTGTCTGCGGCCCATGTGCAGGCCTATTGGCGTTCGCGCCCGGGGCTGTCGGGGCCCGCCGTGCAGTATCACATCCTGCCCGCCAGCGTGGAGGGGGTGAAGTTCGTCGCGGAGGGCGGGGGGGTTCTGGAGAAGCGGCCGGGGCTGACCATCGCGCCCTGCCAGCTGAGGCCCGAGAGCCGGGGCACGATCCATGTGAAGTCAGCCGATCCCTTTGCGCCGCCCGCCATCCGGCCCAATTACCTGTCGGACCCCATCGATCAGCAGACGATCACCGAAGGCCTGAAGTTCGCAGACGTGCTGGCCGGACAGGAAGCGCTGAAGCCCTATGTCACCGGTCGGGTGACACCGGCGGCCGGCCCGCTGTCGGATGCCGAATGGCTGGCCTATGCGCGCGAACGGGGCTCCACCATCTATCACCCGGTCGGCACCTGCCGGATGGGGGCAGCCGGCGACACCGGCGCGGTGGTCGATCCTCAGGGCCGCGTGCACGGGCTTCACGGCCTGAGGGTGATCGACGCCAGCGTGATGCCGCGGCTTGTCAGCGGCAACACCAATGCGCCTACCATCATGATCGCCGAGAAGATGAGCGATTCGATCCTGGCGGACGCGAAGGCGGCGGTGGCGGTCTAGGCCGGCTACGGTTCGGCCGTAGGCACAGGTGGCAGCTCACTCGGCAGCCTGGGCGGACTCCCTCTGGTCGCGCACCATGTGCGCGCGCATCTTGCCGGCTTGCCACCGCGCGGTGCGGTCGAGCTGCATGCGCGTGTTGGCTGACAGAAGAGACCTGTCCCAGCCCGACAGCTCCAGTGCCTCGCTGTCCTGCGAAAACAGATTCAGGATGGACGGCACGCCGGTCGGATCCGCTGGAAACCGGACAGGACCGATCGTGACGAACGCCACATAGTCGGCGACCGCGTCCAGGGATTTGCCTTCCGCCTTTTCGACGTCGACGATCGCGATCGCCGCGCCGACCGACAGGGAGAGGCCGGTGCTGATGAGACTGCCGCCGTCGTAGCGCGCTGTCGAAGGAACTTCGCCGCCGAACATGTTCATCAGGGGCATCTCCCCTGCTCCGGGCGCGGAGACAATGGCGGCGGTGCCTGCATCCGGCCCGCCGGTTCCACCACCCCCCGATGCGATCCGCCACCAGACGACGGGATGCCGGCCTTGCCGCAGGGCGCGAATTTCCTCCATCGGCAGATGCGCCAGCAGGCGCCCTCGCTTCTTCCGAAGCTCGATGATCTGCTGCTGGCCATTGTCGGTGAAGACGATGCCGATGTTCGGCCTGCAGGACTCCTCAGCGACCTTGGCGCCGGCAGCCGTCGCAACCGCTTCGACCCGGTTCCGGACACGCTTTTCCAGCTCTGCGTCCAGTCCATAGACCTTCACGCACACAGGCCGCGTCCAACTTGCATACTGTCCCATGGTTGGAACGGGCAGAACCTGCTGCAGGAATTCCCGCGCCTTCGCCTTGGGGGGTTCGACCTGCGGAGCCGTGACCGTGATCGTGCCGTTTCGGTCCGCTTTCTCCTGCGGTACCTCCCGAACGACAGCAGGCGGCTCTTCCATGGCAAACATCGGATACTCCTATCATGTACCCCGGGAGTATAGCACCAAGGCGGCTTCGGGGCGAGCGCCGACGGGAGTCTCTCTGCCGGACGGCTCAGGCCCGGAAAACCGCCTCGAGCACGCGATCGTAGATGCGCGCCAGCGCCTCGATGTCGGCGACCGCGGCCTGCTCGTCCACCTTGTGCATGGACTGGCCGGGCAGCCCGAACTCGACCACCGGGCACATCCGGCGGATGAATCGCGCATCCGATGTGCCGCCCGAGGTGCTGAGCTCGGGCGAGAATCCTGTCTCGGCCTCGATTGCCTGTGCGACAAGCGACGACAGCGCGCCCGGCGCCGTCAGGAAGGCTTCGCCGGAAATGCGGATCAGCAGCTCGGCCGAGGGCGCATGGGCGGCGACCGTCTCCTCGATCCAGCGGGCAAGGTCTGCGCCACGATGGGTGTCGTTGAAGCGGATGTTCAGCCGTGCCTTTGCCTGGGCCGGGATCACGTTTGTGGCCGGATTGCCGACCTCCAGGTCCGTCACTTCCAGGTTCGATGCGCTGAACCAGTCGGTGCCCTGGTCCAGCACCCGGGCCTGCAGCGCGGCCAGGATCGGCACCAGCCGGCGGATCGGATTGTCGGCCCTGTCCGGATAGGCAACGTGCCCCTGCGCGCCGTTGACGGTGATCCAGGCATTCAGGCTGCCACGCCGGCCGATCTTCATCATGTCGCCAAGCCGTCGGGCCGAGGTCGGCTCTCCCACCAGACACATGTCTGGCCGTTGGCCGTTGGCCTCCATCCAGCGCAGCAGCTCGTCGGTGCCGTGGGTCGCCGGGCCTTCCTCGTCGCCGGTGATGAGAAAGCTCAAGCGCCCGGGCGCGCCCCGCGCCAAATGGGCAGCCGCTGCCGAGACCATGGCCGCCAATGCGCCCTTCATGTCGGCTGCGCCCCGGCCCACCAGCAGGCCGTTCGCTATCTCGCCGGCATAAGGATCAACCGACCAGCCACTGCCTTCGGGCACCACGTCGGTGTGTCCGGCAAAAGCAAAATGCGGCCCGCCGGACCCGATCGTGGCGAACAGGTTCTCGACCGGCCCATCGGGCGGTCCGCCGAAGGTCAGCCGGTGGCAGGTGAACCCCAATCCCTCCAGTGCGCGCGCAAGCACACCGATTGCCCCCGCATCGGCGGGCGTGACGGACGGACAACGGATGAGCTGCTGGGCCAAGGGAACCGGGTTCATGGGCCTGCGGTAGCAAGTTGCAGGAGAGGCCGGAAGGGAGCAACCTCGTCGCATGCCGAAGGTGGACCTGAACCGACTGCCGCGCGCTTCCAGCTGCGGCTATCCCGAACCCTTCAATGCGCCGATGGCGGGGCGAAGCTGGCTGGATATCGCCGAAGGGGCGGGCCTGTCGCAGTTTGGCGTCAACCTCTGCACGCTGGAGCCGGGTGCATGGTCCAGCCAGCGCCACTGGCACTCGGCCGAGGACGAGATGGTCGTGATGCTGTCGGGCCGGCTGGTGCTGGTGGAGAATGGCACCGAAACCGACATGACGCCGGGAGACATCGCCACCTTCAAGGCCGGCGATGCCAATGGCCACCATCTGCAGAATCGGTCGGCCGCGCGTGCGACATTCCTGGCGATCGGGCCGAACTTTCCCGAGATCGACGTCTGCACCTATCCGGATATCGGCATGCTGCTCGATCGCAACGGCTATCGGTTCCTTGCGGCCACCCCCGGTGGGGATCAGAACTCGTAGGCTGGGCGGATCACCGTCTCGTGGGCAGCAGCTGCGACCCATTCGACAACCAGCGGGTGCGCCATCGCCCGTTGGCGATAGGCATCGGATGCGGGGCCCAGTTTCACGTCATAGGTGGTCAGCCGGCTCGCGACCGGGGCATAGAGGATGTCCGCTGCCCCCCAGTTCGCGCCCGCGAGCCACTGCCCGCCGAAGCGGCTGAGCCCTTCCTGCCACAGCGCGTCCACCCGGGCGACATCCGGCTCCGCTTCGGGTGCCAGGGTCCAGCCGGGATAGTGGCGCATGCAGTTCATCGGGCAGTGCTGACGCAGCGCCTGGAAGCCTGCCTGCATCTCGACAGCGGCGGAAACGGCCCAGGCCCTGGCCCAGCCGTCGCGCGGCCAGAACAGGGTTTGCCCTGACTTGCGATCCAGCCAGTCGATGATAGCTAGGGCATTCCAGATCACGGCTGGCTCGCCGGCCTGACTTGGGGGACCCACCTCGTGCTCGGCCATGTCGTCGACGAGGATCGGAACCTTCCCATTGGCCCGGGCGAACATGCCCTGGCTGCGCTGTGCCGCCCAATCGGCGGCATAAATATCGACCATCTCCTCGGAGAAGGAGAGCCCGGAATGCTTTGCGGCCAGCCAGCCGCGAAGCGACCAGGACGAATAGCGGCGGTTGGTGATGATCAGCTTCAGCATGGCGTGCACCCTCGATGATGTCCGGCCCGGAAATGGTCGGCAGGCCCTTGATACCCGTCCGTCATCAGGACATGGTTCGGACGGGGTCATGGAAGCAAGCGCCAATATCCAATATGTTCCGCTCGGACGGAACCTGCCGCCCTATGTGACGGCACTTTTCATTGTCGATTGTGGCACAGACGGCTTCGACGAGACCATGCTGCCCGAAATGGGCGTTACCCTCTTTGCCATCGCCGGCAACTGGACCTGGGGCACATCGCCTGCCGGCCGACAGCAGAAGCTCAAGTTCGGCACCCTGCTGGGGCCTCAGTCGCGCGCCATTCGGGTCAAGGGGACGCCGAATGCCCGGATCGCCGGTTTCACCCTGTCGCCGCTCGGTTGGGCCCAGTTGGTCGGGAAGCCGGCCTATCAGTTCATGGGGCGCGCCACCGCACTGGAGGAGCTGTTCGACGAAGCCGCCGAACTGGTCGAGCATCTGGCGGCTTCACCCACCAGTGATTTGCTGACACGTCGTCTCGCGCTGTGGCTGGAGCAAAGGCTTCACTTCACGCAGGCGCCCGATCCATCGATCACGCGGATGACCGTCGCGCTGTCGGACCCTGCCACGACCAGTGTGGCGGCCTTTATGGCCGTCACGGGAATGACCCGCGACATGCTCGAGCGGCGCTGCTCGGGTACATTCGGCCTGGTGCCTGACGAGCTGATAGACCGCCAAATTTTCCTGCATTCGCTGAGAGGCTTGCAACAGGCCGAGTTCGAGGGGCGTGCGCACGGCTTTCGTGGCAGCTATCCGGACGAGGCTGCATTTCACCAGGCATTCCACACCTATATGGGCCAGTCCGTGAAGGCCTATCTGTCCTCGCCCGGGCTGCTGCTGAAGGCTGGCGTGCGGGCCGCTGCCGCTGCCGCCGTGCCGCCGCAGCACAACAGCTGAGCGGCCGCCCGCGAACCAATTGGCCACAACAGGAAAGGGGGCCTTTCGGCCCCCTTTGCAGTGTCAGTCGTTGTTTCCGGTCAGGAAAGCGGGCAGGCCGCCATCGCCTTCCGGCTCCGCATCGCGGCGCGGGCGACGTTCGCCCCGTTCACCGCCGCGCTCGCCACGGTCGCGGCCACCGCCATCCCGGCGCGGACCACGGTCGCCATCCCGGCGCGGACCACGATCGGACCGCTCACCACCTTCGCGCGGCTCCCTCGGTGGGCGCGTGTCGGGCAGTTCCTCACCGGTTTCCTGGTCGACCAGGCGCATCGACAGCTTCACCTTGCCACGATCGTCGACGCCGATCACCTTCACTTTGACCTGCTGGCCTTCGGTGAGGACGTCCGACACCTTCTGCACCCGCTCATTCTTGATTTCCGAGATGTGGACGAGGCCGTCCTTGGCACCCAGGAAGTTCACGAACGCGCCGAATTCCGGCATGCCGACCACCTTGCCGGTATAGATCTTGCCGATCTCCGGTTCGGCGATGATGCCGATGATCCACTGGCGGGCGGCTTCGATCTTGTCGAGGTCGCTCGACGCGATCTTGACGGTGCCGTCGTCTTCGATGTCGACCTTGGCGCCGGTGGTCGCCACGATCTCGCGGATCACCTTGCCGCCGGTGCCGATGATGTCGCGGATCTTGTCCTTGGGCACGCTCATCGTTTCAATGCGCGGGGCGTGGGCCGACATTTCGGTCCGCACCTCGGTGATGGCCTTGGCCATTTCGCCCAGGATGTGCGCGCGGCCGTCCTTGGCCTGGGCCAGCGCAACCTTCATGATCTCTTCAGTGA
>JBKDAC010000126.1:0-1457 GCA_046316515.1 Sandaracinobacter sp.
TTGGAGCAGATGAGGATCACCGCGAAGGCCGCCATGCAATAGTCGTAATAGCGCAGTCGCTGCCCGGCGATCTCGCGCGCCTCCACGGCCCGCACGCCCTCGGGTTCCGAAACTGCCAGACCGTCCACCCGCTGCTCGTTCATCGCTACCCCGCGCTGCCAGCCTGCATCTTGCCGAACCGTCTCGACTCGCGCAAGCGTTCGCTTTATGTTCCGCGTATGGCTGCGCACCCCCTCCGCTGGCTCTACCTCGATCTCAACAGCTATTTCGCGTCGGTCGAGCAACAGCTGAACCCCGCGCTCCGGGGAAAACCCGTCGCCGTCGGCCCGGCCCGGATGGACAGCGGCACCATCATCGCCGCCAGCTACGAAGCCAAGGCCTTCGGTATCCGCACCGGCATGAAGGTGGGCGAGGCGAAGCGCCGCTGTCCCCAGCTCCTCTTCGCCGGCGGAGACCATAGCCGCTACGCCGAGTATCACGAGAAGATCCTCGCCGAAGTCTGGCGCCACATCCCCGTCACCTCCGTCTGCTCGATCGACGAATTCGCCTGCCGCCTCCTCAACAACGAGAACAGCGCAGAGCAGGCAAAGACGCTCGCCCGGCGCATCAAGACCGGCATCCGGGCAAACGTTGGGGACTGCCTCACCTCCTCCGTCGGCATCGCCCCCTCGCGCCTGCTGGCGAAGATCGCGGCCGACATGCAAAAGCCCGACGGGCTGACCGTGCTGCAGGCGCATGATCTGCCCGACGCGCTCATCCCCCTCCCGCTGCGCGATATCCCCGGCATCGGGCCGAAAATGGAGGCGCGCCTCGCCGCGCGCGGCATCACGACCATGGCCCAGCTGCTCGTGCAGCATCCCACGGCGGCCGGCTCGGCCTGGGGCTCTGTCGTCGGCACCCGCCTCTGGTATGCGCTGCACGGCGCAGACCTGCCCGAACGCGCCCGCCAGTCCCGCTCCATCGGCCATTCCCACGTGCTGGCCCCGCAGGCCCGCGACCCGGAAACCACCCGACAGACCGCGCGCCGGCTGCTGCTGAAGGCCGCGAGCCGCCTGCGCCGCGCCGAATGCGTGACGCGGCACCTGACGCTGCACGCCCGGTTCGAGAATGGCCGCAGCTGGTCCGCCACGGGCAAGCTCGCCCCCACCGACGACAGCTTCCCGCTGCTGGAGGCCCTCGTCCCCCTCTGGCAGCAGCTGATGCGCGAGCAAGGCCGGGATCGAATCCGCACCATCGGTGTCAGCCTAGACGACATCCGCCCCGCGCAAGGCACCCAACTGAACCTGTTCGACGCCCCCAAACGCCCGACGCTGGAAATCGCCCGCGCGATGGATGCGCTGAACGCGAAGTTCGGGCGCAATGCCGTGACGCTGGGGCCGGTGGGGCAAGGGCGGGTGGGCAGAATCGGGACGCGGATCGCATTCGGGCGGATTCCGGAGGCGGCTGAGTTTCATGAG
>JBKDAC010000127.1:0-4443 GCA_046316515.1 Sandaracinobacter sp.
GAACTGTACAGCCCCATCAGCCGGCTGTTCTGCGCCGGATGGATCGCAACCGTCGTCTCGATGCTGGTCTCGTCCGCCCGCAGGTCCAGCACCAGGCCCTCGGCTCCGGGGTTGGGCAGCGGGCGCGAAACCCCGTCCACGCGCAGCGACATCAGCTGCAGGTCCTCGCCGTCCAGGACAAGCGGGCTGGTATGCTGCCCGTTGCGCCGGACGGTCAGCGTCGCATGCACCAGCGTCCGCCCCGCCGCCAGCTCGAAGAGCAGGCGAACATCGGGCACCAGCCAGTCCGGCGGGCGATACTCCGCCAGGCGCTTTCGGGGCGGGGCCCCACCGGCCGTGCTGGTGGCCGCGCTACCGGCCGAAGATCGGGAATCCATGCGCAAGACGGTAGGGGGCGCGCCGTGGCTGCGCAACAGTGGGGGGGCGAAATCTGTGCGCCCCGGGCCTGCCGCAATCCTGCCTGCGGGCACCCCCGCCGTCGGGTTCAGCCGCGCTGCCGGCCCAGCTGTCCCGCCGCCCAGCCCATGCCCAGCGCCATCGCAATCGCCATCAAGCCGTACAAAAAGCTGTTCTCGTGCGCGAACACATAGATGCCGCGCTCGAAGCCCGACTTGTCGATGATCACCGGCGCGGTCGATCGCGCCAGCACCCGGCCCCGGCCCTTGCTGTCGCTGCCGATCAGATAGATTTCGGCCTGGTAATTGCCCACCGGCACCGCCGACGGGATCGGGATGCGCGCCCGATACAGCACCCGGTCGGTCACCTGCACGCCATAGGGCTGCTCCACGAAAAGCTGCTCGCCGGTGCGCAGCTTGATCAGCCCGTCCTGAAAGCTGCGGGTCGTCTCGGGATCGGCCGCCGTCGCCGGAGACAGCTGCAGATGCTGCAGGCCGATCTCGTAGATGGCGGCGTTGCGCTCATCCAGCAGCTCGCGCACCGGCTTGGTGGTGGCCACCGCGTAAAAGCCGGGCGTCGATTCGAAGCGCAGCGCCTCGGTGTTCACCCAGATGCCCGCCACCCGGGCCTTTCGGCGCACGGTGATCGGGTCGCTCGGGCCGCGCAGCACCACGGCAATGCCGGGCGGCTCGTTGGGGATCCGCCCGCCCGGATACTGGATGGCCCCGAAGATCAACAGCTCGGCCCCGGCAAAGCGGTACGAGATGTCGATCCGGCTCTGCGACAGGTCGGTCACCAGCCGCGGACTTGGCTGGGCGGCAAGCGGGCCAGCCAACAGGACGAGGAGGAGGGCAGCAAACGGCGGAACGCCGCAAGTGCGACCGCACGCCGGCCGGCAGGCCGAACGCGAGGCGCGCAGCGCATCGCGCACGAACAACAGCCCCCTCACGACACCGCCAGCTGGATCGAGAACAGCTCGCGCGGCGTCCAGGTCAGCCCGATCGCCAGCCGCACGGCAACCGCCAGCACCAGGATAGCCAGGAACAGCCGCAGCCGCTCGGGCGGAAGGCCCTGCGCCGCCCGCGCCCCCAGCTGCGCCCCCACCACGCCCCCCACCAGCAACAGCAGCGCCAGCAATATGTCGACCGTCTGCGACTGGGTGGCATGCAGCAGCGTGGCAACCGCCGTCACGAACACGATCTGGAACAGGCTGGTGCCCACCACGACACCTGCCGACATGCCCAGCAGGTACAGCATCGCCGGCACCATGATGAAGCCGCCGCCCACCCCCATGATCACGGTCAGCACGCCAACGCCCGCCCCCACCAGGAAGGGCGCCAGCGGCGACACATAGACCCCCGACCGCGGGAAGCGCATCTTCATCGGCAGCGCCGCAATCAACGCATTGTGCCGGCGCACCCGGCGCGGCTGGCCGTCCGGATTGCGCTGCTGGCGCAGGGCACCGATCGCCTCCTTCAGCATCAGCCCGCCGACCCCGCCCAGGAACAGCACATAAATAATGGCGATGGTCACATCGACCTGGCCCAGCGACTTCAGCCAGCGGAACAGGAAGGACCCCGCGACCGACCCGCACAGGCCGCCGGCCACCAGCACCGCCCCCATCTTCAGGTCCACCTGGTCGCGCCGCAGATAGGTCAGCGCGCCCGACACGCTCGAACCCGTCACCTGCGTGGCCGCAGACGCCACCGCGATCGCAGGCGGAATGCCATAAAAGATCAGCAGCGGCGTGGTCAGGAAGCCGCCGCCGACACCGAACATCCCCGACAGGAAGCCGACAAGCCCCCCCAGCGCGATGATCACCAGCGCATTCACGGACATTTCGGCAATGGGAAGATAAAGGTCCACGGCCAAGACCCTTACCGCGAAATTCCAGCCATAAAAGGGGCCGGCGGACGAATGCCCGCCGGCCAGTCGGGTCGCTTTCAGCCCGGACGAACCGGGCCGGGCCGATATCTGCCGAAACCGACAGGGTTACAAGGGGCAGGCGGGCCCGAATTCGCGACGCATTACAATAATGACATCACTGTTGCCGAAAAACGTTAACGGCAACGCCCCTTGCAGCCGATGCACCTGTCGGGACATACGAAACCCATGGTCGATGCAGTTCATGTGGTGGGCGGCGGGCTCGCAGGCTCCGAAGCGGCGTGGCAGCTGGCGCAGCGCGGCGTGCCCGTGGTGCTGCACGAAATGCGCGGCGGCGGCGGCCAGACCCCGGCGCACCAGACCGACCGGCTCGCCGAACTGGTCTGCTCCAACAGCTTCCGCTCCGACGATGCCGATCATAACGCCGTCGGCCTGCTGCACGCCGAAATGCGCGCGCTCGGCTCGCTTGTCATGCGCGCGGCCGATTCCGCCAAGGTCCCGGCCGGCTCCGCACTCGCCGTCGATCGCGACATCTTCGCCGATGCCGTCACGGCCGAACTTTCCGCCCATCCGCTCGTCACCGTCGTGCGGGAAGAGGTCGGCACCCCCGATCCCCGATGGGGCCTGGTGCTGATCGCCACCGGCCCCCTCACCTCCGCCCCGCTCGCCGGCTTCATCCAGGGCCTCACGGGCGAGGAACATCTTGCCTTCTTCGATGCCATCGCCCCCATCGTCCATACCGACAGCATCGACATGGACATCGCCTGGCGCCAGTCCCGCTACGACAAGCGTGGTTCCGATGGCGAGATCCTGCCGCCAGGCGAAGGCGACTATCTCAACTGCCCGCTCTCCAAGCCCCAGTATCTCGCCTTCGTCGAAGCGCTCAACACCGGCGAAAAGTCCGACTTCAAGGAGTGGGAGAAGGACACACCCTATTTCGAAGGCTGCATGCCGATCGAGGTGATGGCCGCGCGCGGCCCCAATACCCTGCGCTTCGGCCCGATGAAGCCCGTCGGCCTGCGCAATCCGCGCACCGGCAAGGGCGCCTGGGCCGTCGTCCAGCTCCGCCAGGACAATGCGTCGGGCACCCTCATGAACATCGTCGGCTTCCAGACCAAGCTGAAGCATGGCGAACAGCTCCGCATCTTCCGCACCATCCCCGGCCTCGAACTGGCCGAATTCGCGCGCCTGGGCGGCCTCCACCGCAACAGCTTCATCCGCTCGCCCCTGCTGCTCGACCCCACGCTCCGCCTCAAGGCCGATCCCCGCATCAGCTTCGCCGGCCAGATCACCGGATGCGAAGGCTATGTCGAATCGGCCGCCGTCGGCCTGATGGCGGGCCTCTTCCTCGCCGCCCGCGCCCATGGCGCCGATCCGGTCCGCCCCCCGCGCGAAACCGCCATGGGCTCGCGGCTCGCCCACCGCACCGGCGAGGCGGTTGCCGCCAGCTTCCAGCCCATGAACGTCAACTTCGGCCTCTTCCCCCCCATCGACAGCGCCGAGAAGGGCCGCGAACGCAAAGCCAGGCTCGCCGCCCGCGCCCGCACCGCGCTCACACACTGGATCCCCGCCGTCGCCGCCTGACGCCGCCCCTTCCAACAGCTTCTCCCCCCGCCGACACTCGGCTATCACGCGCGCATGAGCAGCATCCACCCCGTCCCCGCCGAATGGGCCGCCCGCGCAAAGGTCAGCGCAGACCGCTACGAACAGCTCTATCGGGAAAGCCTCGACAGCCCCGAAACCTTCTGGCGCCGCGAATCCGCCCGCCTCGACTGGGCCACCCCCTGGACCCAGCTCACCAGCTCCTCCTTCCACGAAGCCGATTTCGGCGTCCGCTGGTTCGCCGACGGCGCACTCAACGTCGCCCACAACTGCCTCGACCGCCACCTGGCAGCCCGCGCCAACCAGCCCGCCATCATCTGGGAACCAGACTCTCCGCACGAGCCCGGCCGCACCCTCACCTACGCCCAGCTCCACCAAGCCGTCTGCCGCCTCGCCAACGCCCTCCTGTCGCTCGGCATCCGCAAGGGCGACCGCGTCACCATCTACCTGCCGATGATCCCCGAAGCGGCCATCGCCATGCTCGCCTGCGCGCGCATCGGCGCCATCCACTCGGTCGTCTTCGGCGGCTTCTCACCCGACTCGATCGCCAACCGCATCCAG
>JBKDAC010000128.1:0-6442 GCA_046316515.1 Sandaracinobacter sp.
TGGGGCCATCCTCGCCAAGGCCGATGCTGTCGTGCGTCATCACGTAAATGGCGCCCACCTGCTGCAGCGCCGACAGGCGGATCGCGGCGCGCGCATAGTCGGCAAAGACCAGGAAGGTGCCGCCATAGGGAATGATGCCGCCGTGCAGTGCCATGCCGTTCATCGCAGCCGCCATGCCGAACTCGCGGATGCCGTAATGGATGTGCCGCCCGCCATAATTCTCGGCCGACAGCACGCCCTGCCCCTTGGTAAGCGTCAGGTTCGATCCCGTCAGGTCGGCAGACCCGCCCGCCAGCGCGGGCAGCTGCGCGTTCAGCACCTGCAACGCCATTTCCGACGACTTGCGCGTGGCAAGCGGCTTGGGTTCGGCGACAAGGCCCGCCTTGAAGGCGGCGAGGTCGGGCGACGGGGCCGTGCCCGCCATGCGCGCCGTGAAAATCGCGCCATTGGCATCGCCCGCCAGCCGGTCCCGCCAGCGGGCGTGGGCCTCGGCGCCGCGGGCCCCCACCGCCGCCCAGGCGGCCTTGATGTCCGCCGGAATCTCGAATGGCGCATGGGCCCAGCCCAGCTTCGCGCGCGCGCCCTCCACCTCGGCCGCCCCCAGCGGGCTGCCGTGCGTCTTCTCGCTGCCCGCCTTGGTCGGCGCGCCATAGCCGATCACAGTGCGGCACTGCACCAGCGTCGGCATGTCCGAGGACGCGGCCGCATCCAGCGCCGAGCGGATAGAGACCGAATCATGTCCGTCGCAACTAACCACATGCCAGCCAGCAGACCGGAACCGCGCCGGCACATCCTCGCTGGAGGACACCGAGATCGGCCCGTCGATGGAAATGCCATTGTCGTCCCAGAGGACCTTCAGCCGCCCCAGCTTCAGGTGCCCGGCAAGCCCGATCGCCTCATGGCTGATGCCCTCCATCAGGCAGCCGTCGCCGGCGATCACCCAGGTGCGGTGGTCGACCAGCGCATCGCCAAACTCGGCATTCAGGTGCCGCTCCGCAATCGCCATCCCCACGGCCATGGCAAGTCCCTGCCCCAGCGGCCCGGTGGTGCATTCCACGCCCGCCAGCTCGAAATTCTCCGGGTGGCCGGCGCACGGGCTGCCCAGCTGCCGGAACCGCTTGATGTCCTCGATGGTTGGCCGGGCAAATCCCGACAGGTGGAGGAGCGCGTAGATCAGCATCGAACCATGGCCGGCCGACAGCACGAATCTGTCCCGATCGGGCCAGCGCGGGTCGGCCGCGTCGAACGACAGATATTCACCCCACAGGATAGTGGCGACATCCGCCATGCCCATGGGCATGCCGGGGTGGCCGCTGTTCGCGGCTTCCACCGCATCCATCGCAAGGGCCCGTATGGCATTGGCCATCGGTGCCAGAAGATCGTCAGCCAGCCTGTTTGAAGCCATCGGGCGCCCGTTCCCCAAGTTCCGCAAGGAGTGTCAGATAAAGGCAGGGAAACTGCCCGAATCGCGCAGGCCAACCCGGCCGTCCGAGGTGGCTCACGCGGCGCCCTCCTTGCAAAGGCGCCGCTGGAAATCAACGCCGCAGGGCACAAGTCGTTACAATGAGAGCATTGACGCAAGTATAAACAAGACCTTATCTGCAAGCGTCAAGATGTTGGAGGAACGAGGCTTGACCGGTCGGAGCGAATCCATGAAGCCTGAGCACACGGGAGTATCAGATATGAGCGACGTGCTCGCGCGGATCGAGTCCGCGTTGCAGAGATCCGAGGCAGCAGCAGAGCGGCTTGGCCAGCGGCACAAGGGGCTGCGAAGCGCTGCGCGCGACACCTTGGCCGGGCTCGATCGGCTGCTGCAGGCAGACAGGCGGCGTGCCGATGGCTGAGGTGACCCTTTCGGTGGGCGGGCGCGCCTACAAGCTGGCCTGCCGGGACGGCGAGGAGGCTGATCTCCGCGCAGCCGGCGGCCTGCTGCAATCCCGCGTGGTCTCGCTGATGGAAGCGCATGGCGCCGTGGCCGAACCGCAGCTGCTGCTGATGGCGGCCCTGCTGGTGTCGGGCGAACTGCTGGAGCACAAGTCGAGCGAGGCGCGCCTGACGCCCTTCCCGTCTGCCCCGTCGGCCGAGCCCGCGCCCGACCGCGCGGCCTATGAGGCGCTGGCTGCCCGTGCCGAGGCGCTCGCCCGCCGGCTGGAAGACGCCGTCGCCACATCCTGATCCGCGCCGCCGGCGCAGTTGCCGGGGGTTGAGCCTGCCATGCCGCCTGCCTATGTTGGGGATGGCGGGTTCTGCCCGATGCGCGCAATCGAGCATCCCTGAGGCGATTAACTTTCCTAGGGGGCTGTCCCTGCCGGGGTCCTGGCCCTGATCATACGGTCCCCACCTGACGTTCTGGCGTCAGAGGATCTTCATGCAAACGGTCGACGCGGGCCCGCTACCCGTCCTCGCCTCACCCGTCCCGGCACCACCCTCACAGGAAAGCCCGCGCGCTGGCCCTGCCCCCGGATCCCGACCTCGCCGCCCGCAAGGCCCTGCGCGCACGCGCACGCGCCGCGCGCGCCGCCTTCGTCTCGGCACTCGCCGCGCCGGTGCGGCGCGCGCTCGAATCGGCACTCGCCGCGCAGGCCCTGCCGCACCTGGGGCCGCAGGGCGTGCTGGGCAGCTTTGCCGCGGTCGGCGACGAGACCGACCCGGGCCCCCTCGAATCCGCGGCGCTTGCCACCGGCTGGGCCACGGCCTTCCCGCGGGTTGCCGGCGATGGCCCGCTTGCCTTTCATCATGCCCCACGGTCGGCGCTGGCGCCGGGCTATCGCGGCATTCCCGAACCAGCCGGCGACACGCCGCTTGCGCGGCCGGACGAACTGCTGGTGCCGCTCGTCGGCGCCGATCTCCGTGGCAACCGGCTGGGCCAGGGGGGCGGTCATTACGACCGCACGCTGGCCGCGCTGCGCGCCGATGGGCCCCTGCTCGCGATCGGGCTCGCCTGGGACATGCAGATCCTGGACCAGGTGCCCGTGCGCCACTGGGACCAGCCGCTCGACGCCATTGCGACACCCACGGCCTTTCACCTCGTGGCGCACGGCGCTAGAGGGCTCGCATGACACCGTCCCTCAGGCGGCCGCTTGGCATCCTCGGCATCCTTGTCGGGATATTCGCCTATGTCCTCTTCGCCGTCTGGCTGTTCGAGCCAGTCGCCTCGCTGCACCCGCTTGTGCAGCTGCCGATCTGGGCCTTCCTTGGCATTGCCTGGGTGTTCCCGCTGAAGCCAGTGATGACGTGGATCGAAACCGGAAGATGGCGCCCATGAGGACCCCGCCCGAGGCTTGCGCCACCATGGCCGAGGTGCGCGCCGGCGTGGATTCGGTTGACCGCGAGCTGGTCGCACTGCTGGCCGAACGATTCCGCTTCATGGACGCCGCTGCCCGCATCAAGCCCGCGCGCGGCCAGGTCCGCGACGAGACGCGCAAGCGGCAGGTGATCGAGAATGCCATGGCCGAGGCCGCACGACGCGGGCTGAACCCAGCAACGATCGGCCAACTATGGGATGCGCTGGTTGAAGCCTCGATCGCCCACGAGCTTGAGCAGTGGGACCGGCTGAGGACCGCTGCCGAATAGGGCAAACCCCACATCCTGCCCAGGTGGCGGCAGATTATCCAAAATGGCGCGAGCGACGGGGCTCGAACCCGCGACCTCCGGCGTGACAGGCCGGCACTCTAACCAACTGAGCTACGCCCGCGCACTTTGGAGGCGCGGCTTTATGCGCGCCCCCGGATGCTGTCAAGCGTCAGAACCCCAGGATGTTCAGGCCACTTTTCCCATCCACTGCAGAAGCTCGGCGGCAATCTCCCGGCCGGCATCCTCCTGGCAGAAATGTCCGGCATTCTCGATCAGCCGATGCGGCTGGCCCTTCGTGCCGGGAATCCGCGCCTGCATCACCTTCTCGGCACCAAGCGTCACGAAATCCTTGTCGCCGAACAGGGTCAGGAACGGCTTGTGAAAGGCCTCCAGAACCTTCCAGGCGACGCGATTCTCGGCCGCCGACGGCATGTCGGGATCCGTCACCACCAGCATCGGGAAGCGCCGCGCGCCTGCCTTGTAGCTGTCGTCCGGAAAGGGCGAATTATAGGCTGCGCGCGCCCCTTCGCTGATGCCGCGCGCCGTTCCCCCGTTCACGATCCAGCCCGAATCGAAATCCTCCACCTTCTGGCTGAACGCCCGCCAGGCTTCGAACGCTTCCGACGCCTTGCCCTCGCCCGTCGGCAGGAAGGTGTTGGCCGCACACACCCGCACGAAACTGTCGGGCATCGCCGCCACCAGCCGCAGCCCGATCAGCCCACCCCAGTCCTGGCAGAACAGCGAAACGCCTCCTGTCTGGCCGCGAATTCCGGGCGCGGCCCCATCGAACCCGTTCGCCCGGAACCACTGCGTCATCCAGTCGACATGCCGCTCATAAGTATAGTCCTCCTGACCAGTCGGCTTGTCGGAGCGACCGAAGCCGACCAGGTCGGGCGCGATGCAGCGATATCCGGCCGCGACCAGCACCGGGATCATCTTGCGATAGAGGTAGGACCAGCTGGGTTCGCCGTGCATCAACAACAGCAGCGGGCCGTCCCTGGGGCCGGCATCCACATGGCAAATGCGCAACGCGCCAAGCCGGCCGCCGTTCACATCCGTGTAATTCGGTGCGAAATCGAAGTCCTCAAGGTGCTCGAATCGCGAATCGGGGGTGCGCAACACAGCCATCACTCTCTCCTGCTGCCCCGATACTGGCCGCAGACAATCGGCACTTGCAAGGCCGAATACGGGATGGACGGCTTCCGGTTGCCCCGCCCGCCGGCACGTGGCACTAAGCCCGCGATGACAGACTTCGACCAACAGCAGCTGGCCGCCCAGGCCTGGTTCAAATCTCTTCGTGACCGGATCACCGCCGCGTTCGAGGCCATCGAGCAGGAGGGCGCAGCCCTGCCCGCCCTGCCCAACGCGCCCGCCGAACCGGGCCGCTTCACCTACACCCCCTGGGAACGGACAGACCATTCGGGGGCGCCCGGCGGCGGCGGCACCATGGGCGTCATGAAGGGCCGCATCTTCGAAAAGGTCGGCGTCAACATCTCCACCGTCCACGGCGAGTTCAACCCCGAGTTCGCCAAATCCATCCCCGGCGCCGACAAGGATCCCCGCTTCTTCGCAACCGGAATCAGCCTCGTCGCCCACATGGCCAACCCCCATGTGCCGGCCGTCCACATGAACACCCGCTTCCTCGTCACCACGAAACGCTGGTTCGGCGGCGGCGCCGATCTCAACCCGGCGCTCCCCCGCAACGACGACACCGCCTTCTTCAAGGGCGCCTTCGAAGCCGCCTGCAACCGCCACAACCCCGATTACTGGGCAAAGCACTCGGCCTGGTGCGACGAGTATTTCCACATCCCCCACCGCAAGCGGAACCGCGGCGTCGGCGGCATCTTCTACGATTGGCTTCACGTCGAGGACCAGGCCCAGTTCAACGCCAACTTCGCCTATACCAGAGAGGTGGGCGAAACCTTCCTCGCCACCTTCCCGGTGATCGTCCGCCAGCGCATGGCAATGCCGTGGGACGCCGACGAACGCCTCGCCCTGCTGCGCTACCGCGGCCTCTATGCCGAATACAATCTCGTCTACGACCGCGGCACCACCTTCGGCCTGAAAACCGGCGGCAACACCGACGCCATCCTCATGAGCCTGCCCCCGGAGGCCCGCTGGGACTGACGGGCGCTCGCGCGCCCGTCCCGCCCGTCAGCGAAGGTCCGCAAGCCGCCAGTTGATCCGCTTCTCCTGCACGGACACCACCGCAGCCCCATCCTCGGTGGCCGGCACAAAGCGCCAGCGCCGCAGCGCCTCCTGGCAGGCCCGCTGGTCAAGCCGCGCATGCCCGCTCGATGCCGCAAAGGCACAGTCCGTCACCGATCCATCGGCGCCGATGGTGATGCGAACCGTCATCCGCCCCTCCTCGCCCGCCCGGCGCGCGGCTTCGGGATAATCCTCCGGCCCGATCCCCACGAGCCCAGGCTTTGCCCGGGCAGCAATCCGCACCGGCTCCGCCTTCGCAGGCACCACCGCCTCACCCCCGCCGGCAGCAGCGCCCGCGCCCTGCCCCGCTAGCGGATCTCCCGGCGGGAAGGCGCGAACAGCCGCGCCTTCAGCGCCGCTCCAAAGCCCTGCACCCCAATCGATGCAGGCTCCCTGCGCGCCGGTCCCTCAACCGGTCGCAAAGGAGACTGTCATTCATCATAGTCATCCAGCAAAAACAAGCAGCATGCGCTCAGCCCATCGGCACCGGCATCCGTCCGCCGGCCGGGTCCTCCACCAGCTGGAACTGCACGCCATAGGCCTGTTGCAGCAGCGCCGGCGTCAGCACCGCATCCGCTGCCCCGGCCCCCAGCACCCGCCCCCCGGCCAGCAGCAGCAGCTGGTCCGCAGCCCGCGCCGCCGCGTGCAGATCGTGCAGCAC
>JBKDAC010000129.1:0-1233 GCA_046316515.1 Sandaracinobacter sp.
AGCTGGAATTCGGCCGCCTGTGGGAAGACGATTACAGCCGTACCATCCTGGCCGACGAGATCAGCCCCGACGGCTGCCGCCTGTGGGACATGAAGACCGACGAGAAGCTCGACAAGGATCGCTTCCGCCGCGACCTCGGCGGCGAGGTGGAGGCCTATCAGGAAGTCGCCCGTCGCCTGGGCCTGCTGCCCGAAGGCGTCGACGGCGCCGTCCTCGATCTCGACGAAGCCCGCAAGGCCCGCAACGGCCAATGAGGCACCCGCTCGTCGCTGCTGCCCTCCTTGCGGCCGCCCCGCTTCTTGCCCAGCCGGCCGGCGGGCCCGATCTGCCGCGCCTGATGAACCCCCGTTCGGTCATGTCGCTGCCGGCTGCCGTGCCATCAGAAACCCTAACCTATGGCGGGGCGCCCAGCCAGAAGATCGAGCTGTTCCTGCCGCCGCCAAATGCCGAAAACCCCGAAGCGCTGCGCCCCGTGGTCGTCCTGATCCACGGCGGTTGCTGGCAGCAGAAAGTCGCCGGCATGGAGCTCGTCCGCCCCGCGGCCGGCGCCTTCCTGGAAAAGGGCTTTGCGGTGTGGTCCATCACCTATCGCCGCATCGATGAGGAGGGCGGCGGCTATCCCGGCACCTTCCGGGATGTGGGCGCCGCGATCGACGCATTGCGCGACCACGCCGAGGCGAAAAAGCTGGACCTCAATCGCGTGGTGCTGTGGGGCCATTCGGCGGGCGGGCACCTGGCGCTGTGGGCAGCCGGGCGCCACAAGCTGCCGGCCGACAGCCCGCTGCGCACCGAAAACCCGCTCCGCCCGCGCGGCGTCGTTTCCGTCGGCGGCTTCGGATCGCTGCAGAAATGGGAAAGCGAGATCCGCAACATCTGCGGTGCCGACAGCGTGCCGAAACTCGCCCCCTCCACCACGGCCGACGGCACAGAGCGAACTGCCGACCAGCGCTTTGCCGACACCAGCCCCGAAAGGCTGCTTCCCACCGGAGTCCCCGCGGTCATGCTGCACGGCGTCTTCGACTATGTCGCCTTCCCGGCCATCGGCCTGGAGCACGCCCAGGACGGCCGCAAGGCCGGCGACCGCGTCGACATCCAGATCGCCCCCATCGCCGGCCATTTCGAAGTGATAGCGCCGGGCACTGCCGCCTTCACGCAAGGGCTGGCCGCCGTCGAACGCTTCGCGCGCTAGGCGCCCGGCCGCCCTTCCCTTTTCGGCGCATATTGCCCATAGGC
>JBKDAC010000130.1:0-7100 GCA_046316515.1 Sandaracinobacter sp.
CTGGAAAATGTGGTGATCGATCCGGCCACGCGTGAAATCGACCTGGACGACAACCGACTGGCCGAGAACAGCCGTGGTTCCTATCCGATCGAGTTCATCCCAAATGCCAGCGAGAAGAACCTGGGCCCGGTTCCGCGCAACATCATCATGCTGACGGCCGATGCCTTCGGCATTCTGCCCCCGATCGCGCGACTGACGCCGGACCAGGCGATGTACCACTTCCTGTCGGGCTATACGGCGCGTGTGGCCGGCACGGAAATCGGCGTCACCGAACCCGATGCCACCTTCTCCACCTGCTTTGGCGCGCCCTTCATGCCGCGGCACCCCAGCGTCTATGGCAATCTGCTGAAGGAGCGGATCGCCAAGGGCGGCGTGGACTGCTGGCTGGTCAACACCGGCTGGACCGGCGGGCAATATGGCACCGGCAGCCGCATGCCGATCAAGGTGACGCGCGCGCTGCTGAACGCGGCGCTCGACGGCAGCCTGAAGAATGCCGAGTTCCGCAAGGACCCCTTCTTCGGCTTCGCGGTGCCGGTCTCGGTGCCCGGCGTCGATTCGAAGATCCTCGACCCGCGCGCAACCTGGCCGGATGCGGCAGCCTATGATGCGAAGGCCAACGCGCTGGTGAAGATGTTCGTGGAGAACTTCGCCCAGTTCGAGGACCATGTGGAACAGGGCGTACGCGAAGCCGCCCCCAAAGCCGCCTGAGGCAATGACCGGGGCGGAGAGATTTCCGCCCCCGCCTCTACGGGACGGACGCAGAAGTCCAGCGGATTGCCGCCGGGCTTTTTTCTGCACCCTGCCCCGACCGGAATGGACCCATGAAGCCCACCTGGCAGCCGTAAGGGTGCTGATCCTGGAGCATCCCGAAATCGCCCTGGATCAGGAACTTCGCGGGATTGTATCAAGTTACAACGAAGCCGTTGGCGGCGTGAACGACAGCAGACAGAGCTCTTACGAGACGTTGACCCGGTTCTGGCGCGCCAATGCGCGCGCCTTTCTGGCTGCCGATCCGACCGGCGCGCGGGATGCGGCCCTGAGACATTTCGGCCGGGACAGGCTGTTTTCGGTTGCTGCGCGGCTCGGCGTGGTGGAACCAGACCTGATGCGATTCCCGTTGGACATCGGCGAACATGCCGCGCCAGCGCCGCAGCTCTGACTGGGGCTTTCCCCGCTGGCGGCCCTATGAGGGCGCCGGCAAGACGCCCGAGACCCAGCGTCTGTGCGATCGCCACGGGTGCACGCTGCCCGGGACATGCCCTGCCCCCAAGGCACCCAACAAGCCTGACCGCTGGTATTTCTGTGAAGCCCATGCAGCCGAATACAACAAGGGCTGGAACTATTTCGACGCGCTGAGCGAGGAAGAAGCCGCCGCCCAAGAGGCCGAAGAGCAGCGCGGCGCACGCGCCTACGAACGTGCCCGCCACTGGCAGTGGAATGCCGGCGACGGCAGCCGCTCCCGCGCCGAGCTGGACGCCCTGCGGCTGTTCGATCTGCCGCCCGACGCCGACGAAGCTGCCATAAAGGCCGCTCACAGGAAGATGGCCAAGGAAAACCACCCCGATCTCAATCCCGAAAACGCGGAGGCAGCCCAGCGTTTCCAGGCTGCCCAGGCTGCCTATGAGATTCTGAAATCGGCAGCCGAGACGCGAGCGGATTCGCTTGCCAAGGGGTCGGCCGCCCCATAGGCGCCACGCCGATGGCAGACATGCTCAGCACCCTCACCTCGCCGGTGATCCTGTTCTTCGTGCTGGGCGCGCTGGCCTCGCTTGCCCGCTCCGACCTGTCCATCCCTGACAGCGTGTCGAAGGGCATGTCGCTCTACCTGATGGCCTCGATCGGCCTGAAAGGCGGGGTGGAAGTCTCGGCGGCCGGGCTCGACACCCAGATGCTGACCACGGGTGCGGCCGGTCTGTTCCTCAGCTTCGCCCTTCCCTTTGTCGGCTACCAGCTGCTGCGCCGCATTGGGGGGCTGAACAGCATGAACGCCGGCGCCGTTGCGGCGCACTATGGCTCCGTCTCGGTCGTCACCTTCGTGACGGGCTTTGCAGTGCTGCAGGCGCGGGGAATGGCGCCTGCGGGCTGGATGGTCGCCGTCCTCGCCCTGATGGAGACGCCCGCCATCATCGCCGGCCTCCTGCTGGCCCGCGGCTCGCTCGCCGGGCTGGGGGACACCCAGAATGCCGAGGGCTTCGGCCAGCACAGTGTCTGGCGCGAAGTCCTGCTGAACGGGCCGGTCGTGCTTCTGGTGGGCGCCTTTCTGATCGGCGTGATTGCCGGCAAGTCGGGATACCAGCCCGTCTCCTTCTTCTTCACCGACCTGTTCCGCGGCGTGCTCTGCCTGTTCCTTCTGGACATGGGTCTGCTCGCGGCACGTCGCTTTCGCGAAGCGCGCAGCCTGACCATCCCGCTGGCGCTGCTGGCGGTGCTGCTGCCGCTTATCAACGCCGGGCTCGGCCTTGTCGTTGCGATTGCCATCGGGCTCACCGGTGGAACGGCGGCCGCCTTCGTCATTCTCTGCGCGTCGGCCAGCTATATCGCTGTCCCGGCGGCCATGCGCCTGGCTCTGCCGGATGCCGATGCGGGCCTCTATCTTGCGATGAGCCTGGCCATCACTTTTCCCTTCAACATCATCATGGGTATTCCCTTGTACACATGGGCCGTGCAAATGCTGGCTTGATGCCAGAGTTTGCTGCCCTCATCGAAGGTTACCGCCGCTTCCGCCTTGGCCCCTATCGGGAGCAGCGCGAACGCTATGACCGGCTGGCGCAGGGGCAGGCCCCCAAGGTGATGGTCGTCGCCTGCTCCGACAGCCGGGTGGACCCGACCCGCGTGTTCGATGCCGAACCGGGCCAGATGTTCGTGCTGCGCAACATCGCCAACATCGTGCCACCGCTGGCCGCCATCCAGGGCCAGTCCAGCGTGGCAGCCGCGCTGGAATATGCGGTTACCGGGATCGAGGTGCACCATATCGTGGTGTTCGGCCACGCCCGGTGCGGCGGGATTGCAGCCGCGCTTGCCGGCAGTTTCGACAATCCGGTCGCGGGCAAGCATGTCCACGCCTGGATGGAATTCATCGCCCCCGCGCGCGACGCAGTGAAGGCCGCGGCGGCCCTGTCACCCGACGTCGACGCCCAGCGCGCGCTGGAGCAGGCGAGCGTGCGGATGAGCATCGACAATCTGCGGACCTATCCCTTCGTTGCCAATGCCGAAGCCCGCGGTGCGATCAAGATCCATGGGGTGATCTTTGACATCGGGGAGGGGGCGCTCCGCGTGCTCGACAGGGAAACCGGCCAGTTCCAGGCCGTGACGGTCGACTTGTAGGGCCGCTCAACCCTTCTGCATGTAGACGATGTCCAGCAGGCGGCCGAACTTTTCGCCGACATTTGTCAGTGTGCCGACATGGCGAAAGCCCATCCGGCGATGGAGCGCGATCGAGGCCGCATTGCCGCTGTCGCCGATGACCGCGACGAACTGGCGAAAGCCGGCCCGTGCGCCCTCCTCCAGCAGTGCCGCCATCAGGCGACGGCCCAGGCCGCGGCCGTGCAGGCCATCGGCCACATAGACACTGGTCTCGGCAGAATGGGCATAGGCCGCCCGATCCCGAAACTGGTTCAGATAGGCATAGCCCAGGATGGCGCCGCCCGCGCCTTGCGCGACCAGCCAGGGCCAGCCCTTCTCGAGGCATCGGCCGATCCGCCGGGCCATCTCGTCGGGGCCGGGGGGCTCGGTTTCAAAGCTGGCCGTGCCATGGGCCACCTGTGGGTCATAGATGGCGGCAACGCCGGCTGCGTCGTCCAGCGTCGCCGGGCGGATCCGCTCAGTAATGGAGGGCTTGTCCATAGGCGTCGAGCACGCTCTCGTGCATCATTTCGGAGAGCGTCGGGTGCGGGAAGATCGTCGCCATCAGTTCGGCCTCGGTTGCCTCGCACTGGCGGGCGATCACATAACCCTGGATCAGCTCGGTCACTTCCGCGCCCACCATGTGCGCGCCCAGCAGCGCCCCGGTCTTCGCGTCGAACACCGTCTTCACCAGCCCCTCGGCCTCGCCCAGCGCAATCGCCTTGCCGTTGCCGATGAAAGGGAACTTGCCGACCTTCACTTCGTAACCGGCTTCCTTTGCCTTGGCCTCGGTCAGGCCGACAGAGGCGACCTGCGGGCGGGAATAGGTGCAACCCGGGATGTTGGACTTGTCCATCGGGTGGGCGTGGGGCTGCTCGGCGATCTTCTCGACTGCGACGATCCCCTCATGGCTCGCCTTGTGTGCCAGCCAGGGCGCGCCCGTTACGTCGCCGATCGCCCAGAGGCCGGGCACATTGGTGCGGCCCCACTCGTCGGTCTTGATGTGGCAGCGGTCCGTCAGGACGCCCAGCGCCTCCAGCCCCAGATTTTCGGTGTTGGGCTCGATGCCGATGGCGATGATCACATGGCTGAAGGCCTGGGCCTCCCCGTTGATCGTGGCGGTTACCCCGTCAGGCTTCACATCCAGCTTCTCGACTGCCGCCTTGGTTCGGATGGTCATGCCCTGCTTTTTCAGGGCCTTGTCCATGAAGGTGGAGATCTCCTCGTCCTCCACAGGCAGGATGCGGTCCAGCATCTCGACGATGGTAACCTTGGCGCCCATGTCACTGTAGAAGCTTGCGAATTCCACGCCGATCGCGCCCGATCCGATCACCAGCAGCTCGGTCGGCATGGCCGGCGGAACCATAGCGTGCCGGTAGGTCCACACACGGTCGCCGTCGGCCTTCAGATGCGGCAGCTCGCGCGCACGGGCGCCGGTTGCGACGATCACGTTCCTGGCCTCGAGCGTCCGCTCGCCAACCTTGACGCTGGAGGCGGATGCCAGGGTTGCGACACCCTCAACGACCGTTACCTTGTTCTTCTTCATCAGGCCTTTGACGCCCGAATTCAGTTGGTTGGCGACCTTTCTTGACCGCTCGGTTACCTTGGCGAGATCGAAGCCCACCTGCCCCGCCGAAAGGCCATAGGCCGAGGCATTGTCCAGATAATGCTTAATCTCCGAAGACCGCAGCAGCGCCTTCGTGGGAATGCACCCCCAGTTCAGGCAGATGCCGCCAAGCCGCTCACGCTCAACGATGGCAACCTTCTGGCCAAGCTGGCTCGCCCGGATGGCCGCCACATAGCCGCCCGGGCCCGAGCCGATGATGACGAGGTCGAAGACTTCGGAGCCCATTCTACTCTCCAAGCTTAGTCTGCGCTTTCTTTTTACAGGTCAAGAAATTAATTGTCCATAACACCATGACATTGCTTACACAAATCCAAATCAGAATGTCGAATATACTGAACTTATATTTTACAATCTGGTAAAATAGTTTTACGTTACTCGGCTCACGGACATCAATTCCTTCTCCGGTAAGCAAGATGCGAGAAAACCCGATGCCACGACTCAGTACGTGCGTACATATTGTTCCAAAGGGAGAGAACGTAGCAACGTCGGCGTATCCCCGAAATTCCTTCGATGAGAGGTCAATTTCCCGAATTACAGTACTCGAATCTGTAACAAATTTAACAGATTCGATTCGATCAAATCCTTGGAAGTTTAATTGCAAATTTGAAATCTTGGTGTCCGATATATTACGGAAGCAATGAATAGAGATATTTCTAATTGGGTATATATCTTCTTTAACTTTGGGAAATGTTTTTCTGACTAAGTCTTCTGAAATAGAGTGATCAATGTACTTTGAGTCCGCGATAATGATATTTTCTTCTTTAGTTAATAGATCAAATAAAAACGGAGGAATCATCGCAATAACTGCTACCGCAAGCGTTGGCCAGAATTGCGAGAAGAATCCCCTCATTTTACACCCACTACACTAGAATAGGTCATTTCACTTTGCTTGCTATGCCAGCATCCCCAGCGGATTTTCCACCAGGGCCTTGAACGCGCTCATGAACTCAGCGCCGACTGCGCCGTCGATGGCGCGGTGGTCGAAGCTGCCGGTAGCGCTCATCACGGTGGCGATCGCAAGCGCGTCATCGACAACATAGGGCCGCTTCTCGCCCGCACCCACCGCCAGGATCAGTCCCTCGGGCGGGTTGATCACTGCGTCGAACTGCTTGATTCCGAACATGCCAAGGTTGGAAATGCTCGCCGTGCCGCCGGTATATTCGGGCGGCTGCAGCTTGCCCTCCTTCGCGCGCGCCGCCAGATTCTTCATCTCGGTCGCGATCACGCTCAGCCGCTTGCTGGCGGCGTCGCGGATCACCGGGGTGATGAGGCCGCCGGGGATTGCGACCGCCACCGACACATCCGCGCGCGCAAACCTGCGCAGCACATCGCCCGCGAAGCTGACATTGGCGTCCGGCACCTGCACAAGCGCCAGGCCCAGCGCCTTCACAAGGATGTCATTGACGCTCAGCTTCACGCCCTGCGCGTCCAGCGCCTTGTTCAGCTCGCCGCGCAGCTTCAGCAGTGCATCCAGGCGCACATCCACCGTCAGATAGAAATGCGGCACCGTCTGCTTGGATTCGGTCAGCCGCCGCGCGATGGTTTTGCGCATGTTGCTCAGCTTCACCGCCTCGAACGGAACATCGGTCGGCGGCAGCGGCGCAGCGACGGGTGCAGCCGCCTCGGGCTGGGCCGCAGGGGCTGCAGGGGCAGTCGGCGCCCTGCCGGCAGCCGCCTCCACATCAGCCTTCACGATCCGGCCATTGGGGCCCGTGCCCTTCAGCCCGGCAAGGTCGACACCCATGATCTGCGCTACGCGCCGCGCGAGCGGACTCGCGACATGACGTCCAGTCGAATCTGGCGCAGCCGAAGCCGGGGTCGGCGCGGGAGTCGGTGCCGGCACAATTGCCTCTGCCGGCACAATTGCCTCTGCCGGCGCAGGAGCCGGCTTGGGCGCAGGCGCTGTCTCTTCACCCTCCCCTTGCAGCCGGGCGATCACGCTGTTCACCTTCACATCCTCGGTGCCCTCGGCCACCAGGATCTCGACAAGCGTGCCTTCGTCGACAGCCTCGACTTCCATCGTCGCCTTGTCGGTCTCGATCTCGGCGATCACGTCGCCGGGCTTCACGGCGTCGCCCACCTTTACCAGCCATTTGGCCAGCGTTCCCGATTCCATCGTCGGGCTCAGAGC
>JBKDAC010000131.1:0-871 GCA_046316515.1 Sandaracinobacter sp.
GGTGGAGACAAGGGATGGCCGCGATGGTCGACGTTGAGCAGCTGGTTCGAGGAGCGATTGGCGCGCGCCAGCAGGGCGACCGGGCGCGGGAACTGGCGCTACTGGAGCGGGCGCTGATGCTGGCGCCGGCCAACCCCCTTGTGCAGAATGCGCGCGGCCTGCGGGCGCTGGCCGACCAGGATTTTACAAAGGCAGAACAATGCTTTGCGGCAGCTGATGCGGCTGATCCCGGGCAGGCGCCGCTGCTTATGAACCTGGCGACCGCGCGCCGCGGCAAGGGGGACCATGCGGGGGAGAAATCCGCGCTGGACGCGGTGCTGGCGATCGACCAGCGGCACATGATGGCGCAGTTGCGGCTGGCCGAGTGGCACGAGGCCGACGGCAGCCTGCTGCTGGCGGCCGAGCATTGGCGCCATGTGCTGGCGCTGGCGCCGATGGCGGAAGGCCTGCCGCCGGCCCTTGTTGCGCGGATCGAGCAGGGGCGTGCGCTTGTGGAGGCGCAGAATGCCGATTTTGCCGCGCGGCTGGAGGCCGGCCTTGCCGAAGCGCGGGCAGCCGCACCGCCCAGCGCGAGCCGCCGGTTCGATGCCTGTCTGGACACGATGCTGGGGCGGCGGCGCATTTATGTGAACGAATGCTCCGGCCTGCATTACCCGTTCCTGCCCGCCGACGAGTTCTTTGACCGGGGGCATTTTCCCTGGATGGCGGATGCCGAGGCAGCGACGCCCGCAATACAGGCCGAGTTCGAGGCGCTGCTGGCCGGCGACCCGGCCGCGATCCGCCCCTATGTGCGGCAGGAGAAGGGCACGCCGCTGAACCGGTGGAGCGCGCTGGACAACCAGCTGGACTGGGGAGCGTGCTTTCTGTGGGA
>JBKDAC010000132.1:0-9637 GCA_046316515.1 Sandaracinobacter sp.
AAGCGCATCCAGCAGCCGGTCGAGCGCGGCCTTTTCGGCCGCCTCGCGCACGCTCTCGCGCCGGAGCTCGCGGGTCAGGCGGATCGACTCCTCCACCAGGTCGCGGATGATCGAATCCACGTCGCGGCCCACATAGCCGACCTCGGTGAACTTGGTCGCCTCGATCTTCAGGAAGGGGGCATCGGCGAGCTTGGCGAGGCGGCGGCTGATTTCGGTTTTCCCGCAGCCCGTCGGCCCGATCATCAGGATATTCTTCGGATTCACCTCGTCGCGCAGTTCGGGCGACAGCTGCTGGCGGCGCCAGCGGTTTCTGAGCGCGACGGCGACGGCCTTCTTGGCGTCGGTCTGGCCGACGATGTGGCGGTCGAGCGCGGCAACAATCGCCTTGGGGGTCAGCGTGTCGAAACCGCCGACAGCTGGGCTTGAGATGGCATCCATCAGAGGGTTTCCACGGTCAGATTGTTGTTGGTGTAGACACAGATGTCGGCGGCAATCCCCATCGCCTTGCGGGCGATCGCCTCGGCGTCCAGCGGCTGGTCGGCCAGCGCGCGGGCGGCGGCCAGTGCATAGTTTCCGCCCGACCCGATGGCCGCGATGCCGTCATTGGGCTCCAGCACATCGCCGGTGCCCGTCAGGATCAGCATGGTCTCGGCATCGGCCACGATCATCATCGCCTCCAGCCGGCGGAGGTAGCGGTCTTGCCGCCAGTCCTTGGCCAGTTCGACGCAGGCCCGGGTCAGCTGGCCGGGATAGCGCTCCAGCTTGGCCTCCAGCCGCTCGAACAGGGTGAAGGCGTCGGCCGTGGAGCCGGCAAAACCGCCGACCACCTTGCTATCCGCGCCCAGCCGGCGGACCTTTTTCGCGTTGGGCTTGATCACGGTCTGACCCAGGCTCACCTGGCCGTCGCCTGCCACAACCACCCGGCCATCCTTGCGCACGCCCAGAATGGTCGTGCCGTGCCAGGTCTGCACATCGCTCATCGGGAAAAACTGCCTTTCTGTGGGGCCGGCACGAACGCCTGCGCCCTGTGTCAGACGCGATGTAGGAACCCGCCCTCGCCGTTTGAAGGCTTGTAGGCCGCCCATGCGCGCTGCATCAGGTTCGGGTGTCGCTCGACAGCCGCCTTGATGCCTGGGTTGCCGCAGGTCTGATCGGCCTTGGCACGGCGGATTCCATCCGCGCCTTCGAAGGCCAGCGCGAGCGGCCGGTGGCCCGCTGGGCGATTGCCGGGCTGGGCCTGCTGGCTGTTCTGCTGGGCGTCGTGCTGGTGATTTCCGCCAATTGGGACCTGATCCCGCATGGGGTGAAACTCGGCGGGCACATGGCCCTGCTGGTGGGGGCCGGGACGGCGCACTGGTGGGCGCGCGGCAGGGGCCACATGCAGGTGGCCGAGGGCGCGCTGTTCCTGTTTGCGGGCCTGGTGCTGGGGGGCATCGCGCTGCAGTCGCAGCTCTATCAGCTGACGGGGCCGGTGTGGCACGCGCTGCTGCTTTGGCTGGCGATTGCGGGGCCTGCGCTGCTGATCGGCGGGCGCATGCGGCTGACGGGCTTCATGCTGGCGGTGATGGCGCTGATCGGCCCTGCCGCAATGGCGGCCGACACGGTGGATGCCGGCGGGCCCTGGCGGCTGGCGCAGGGCATGGCGATGGCGGTGCCGGCGCTGCTGATCGGGCTATCGATCGCCCTGCGGGGCCGAAGCGGATTCCAACTGGCCCTGCGCGAGGCGGGGATCGTCACCATCCTTGCCGGCGCAAGCCTGGCGCATTTCGCCTGGGCGTCGAACATCCGGCCCGAACAGGCGCTGGACAATGCCGTGCGGCTGCTGCCCGCCGGGCTGGCTTCGCTCCTCGTGATCGCGCACGGCTGGCGCCGCCCCACCGCGTTCCCGCGCACGCTGCTGTTGCCGCTGCTGGCCGGGCCGCCCATTGCCTTCGCGCTTGCGCTGGCGATCCCGCACCCCGACACCATGCTCAGCCGGCTTGCCGGGATCGCGGTGTTCATGGGCCTGTGGGCGGCAATCGCGCGCGCAGCCGCCGCCGAGGGGTGGACCAGCTTGTTCGGCATCGCAATCGCGGCAATCGGCCTCAGGATCTTCATCGTCTACATCGAACTGTTCGGCTCGCTCGCGGCAACCGGCGGCGGGCTGATCGCAGGCGGCGCGCTGCTGGTGGGGCTGAGCTGGCTCTGGCACCGTATCGTGACCGCGCGAAAGGCCGCCGGATGAGCAGGCCCCGCAGCGCGCTTCTGCTGACAGCCCTGCTGCTGCCGATCGCCTGGCTCACCGTGTCGGCGGGCCTTCAGGAGCGCGCGCTGGACGGCGCGCGGGACTGGCGCATCCCGATCAAAGGCTATGACCCCCGCGATCCGTTGCGTGGCCAGTATGTGCGCTTCAGCTACGGCTGGGCGCAGGCGGGAGACCCGCGGCTGTGCCTCAATCGGGACTGTTCGCTGTGCCTCTCGGACTCGGCCGGCACGGTTGTGGCGACGGCCGTGCCGAAGGGCCAGAGCTGCCCCTTCCGCGTGGATATTGCTGCCAGCAACATCGAGGTCATCCCAGGGCTCACAGGGGACCGCAACGTCTGGTTCGGCAGCCGTATCTTCGTGTCCGAGGCAACGGCCCCTGAGATTGAAACCCAGCTGCGCAAAGGTCCGATGGTGGTGGTCGCCGCGCTGACCTCCGATGGGCGGCTCGTCAATCGGCGGATCGAGCCGGCCGGCTGACCCTGCAGGCGTCCTTCAGCGCCGCCCATTCCTCCGCCGAAAGGGCGACCGTTCCCCGAAACCCCCTGGCAGCCGCACGGATCTCGGCCAGCCGCTCCTCGTCGCTGGGATGCGTCGTGGCATAGCTGCCGAGCGTCTTCAGCAACCCGCCTGCCGCACCGCCGTCGGTGGCTCCAGGGCCGGCTTTCGTCTGCCGTTCGAAAAAGGCGGCTAGGCCGGCGGGCGAAATCCGGGCGGCGGTCATTGCGTCGAGACCATAGGCATCGGCCTCGCGCTCCGCCTCGCGGCTGGTCGCCAGCATCAGCCCAAGGTCGGCCGTCTGCGCATAGCCGCCCCCAAGGGCGCCTGCGAACAGCGAGACACCATAATGGCGCAGCAGTGCCTTCGTCGGATGATCATGCGCCACATGGCCAATCTCGTGGGCCAGCACCCCGGCAACCTCGTCGGGACCCGACGCCTCCTCGATCAGGCCCCGGGTCAGGATGATCTGGCCACCCGGTCCGGCAAAGGCGTTTGGAAGCGTCCAGTCGGCAATGGTGACCGTGACGGCGCGCGGCGGATCGAGCCGGTCGACGAGGCGGCGCAGCGCTGCATCGGCCTCGGCAGTGGTGCATACTCTTTCCCCTTCGAGCTGCTCCACGAAGGCCTTGCCAAGCGGCTCGGTGACGACTGCCGGAACCAGTGGGGCGGCAGCCGACAGCAGCGCCCCGCCGGCCAGCCAGATCGCGGCTGCAACGCCGGCCACGATGCTGCCCGCAACCGCAAGCCTGGCCATATAGGGGCGGGTCAGGCGGTCGTGGCGAAGGATCCCGTCCAGCCATTCGGCGGGCAGCGGCGGTTCGGCGACCAGCCGCCAGTCCGGCTGATCGGCCATGCCCAGTACGGTGCGGCGGGGGCCGTCCTCGACAAGGCGCAGCTCGACCCGCGCGAAATCCGCCGTGGCATCGCCTGACACCGACAGTCCGCCGATCCACGGCCGCACCTCGACCCGCCTTCGCTGCGCGCTCTGGCCGTCGAACAGAACGGCGCGGGCCGGGGCGTCAGATCCCCCCGACATCGAAGGCATCGGCAAGGCCGTCGCCCTGAACCGGGCGTTCCAGCTGCGATTGCAGCACTGCCTGCGGATCGAGCTCGCCATGGATCCTGAGGTTCGACATCCAGAATCGCCACAATCGGTACTGCAGCAGAAGCCCGCCGATGCCCAGTGTCAGCACGACGAGCACGATATTGCCGAGATAGAAGCGCAGCCAGTCCGCAGTCGTCGCGGCAAAGCCGAACTCCACCTCGTCCAGCCGGGTGGCCGCCAGCGCCTCGCTGTGGAACTGCGCGCGATAGCCCGTCAGCAGCAGGGCCGACGCGACGAAGGCGAGCGCGATATAGCCGTAGAATTTTAGGATCCTGCCGACCACGCGGGAATCTCCGGATGCCAGCTGCCCCTCCTGTTCAGCAAGGGCGCGAACCTGCTCCAGACCCTCCCAGCCCATCGCAAAGGCAAGCCCGAACGCCAGGATGGAGCCGCCACAGGCCGGCAGGAAGGTCTTCATGAGCGATCGCCACTCGACATCCGCCTTCACGGGCATCGTCCCCAGCATCGCGTCACCCCACAGGGCGTTCCAGCGCCGCGCATCGCCATAGGGTGTCGCGAAGCCAAGGGTGACAATATTCAGGAGGGTCAGTCGGAACGACAGCCAGGCATAGCCCACGCCATTGCCCGTCATCCCTGCACGGATGCCGCGCCAGCTGGTTCGGCTGAGCATGTAGCGGCGCGACCGATAGACCGCAAAGCCGATCAGCCAGACAATGAGGGCGAAGAAGCCGAGCCGCAGCAGGCCGGCCCAGAGCAGCTGGCCCAATCCCTGCAGCAGCTGTGCAACGAAGCTGAGAGCTGACAGCGGGATCAGGACGGCCGCGAAGACGATCAGCGCACCGACGAACATCTCGATACCGCGGCCCATATACTCCAACGGATCGCCATCGACCGTCGTCTCGGCCCAGAGCCGGCGGCGGACGGCGGTTTTCCACCAGAAGCGGTGGATGCCCAGTGTGAGCAGGGTCAGGAGAAACCGGCCGAGCTGGGCCAGAAAAAAGGACCCCATTCCCCCCTCGAACTGGACCCTGTCTCCCACAGGGCGGCCCGCTACGCTTAAATCCATCGCGTTCCTTTCGGCCGGGCACGGCTGCCCGCATGGCTGGCAGACTAAGCGGCAGCGGGATGGTCTGGAAAGGGGCTAATTTCGGGCGCGCCGGATCAGCAGCCTGTCCTTTGGCCCATAGCCGAACCGCCAGATGAGCGCGGCGAACAGCAGCAACACGCCGGGGATCGTCACCAGCATCTCCCACAGTTCGGGCAGGCTGCGGGCCGCATAGCCGAGCGCGAAGGCGGCAGCGCCAGCGCCGAGCAGGCTCCAGCGCCAGAAGCCGACGGCGTGGCCCAGCACATGGCCCATCAGCCATTGGCGGGCGATGCCCACTGCCACCACCGACAGGAACAGCGCGCCGGCCGCGCCCGCCCCGCCATGGATCGGCACCAGCCACAGGCTGAGCAGCGCCTGCAGCGCGAGGCCCGCGCTCGCGATGGCGAGATTGGCCTTGGGCCGGGCGAAGATCAGGCCGATTTCCGACAGACCGCCGCCGGCGGCAGCCAGTTCGGTCGCCAGCAGCAGCGCAAGGACGAGGGCACCTGCCGCGAACTCGGGGCCGAACAGGCCCAGCACGCCTTCGGCGGGCAGGCCCAGCGCCAGCACCACGGGCAGCTGGAAACTGAGCACCCAGAAGCCGACCTGGTTCAGGCTGTCGGCAGCCTCGCCCGGACGGCCGGCCTTCAGCGCACGCGACAGCATGGGCACGAGGATCGGATCGAAGGAAGAGCGGATGCGGCCGGCGAGCGTGGCGACCTGCTGGGCGACGAAATAGAGCCCGACCACCTCGGCCGAGGCGAAGCGGCCGAGGATGAAGATGTCGAGGCGGCGGGTCGCCCATTCCACCAGATCAGCGCCCGCGAGTGGAAGGTTGCGCCAGGTGATGGTCGCCAGCCGCGACAGCGACGGCCGCCAGCCTTCGGGCGGGCCGAATTCGCGCAGGGCCGGCATCAGCGCCGCGATGATGGCAGCGACAAGCGACAGGATATAGGCAATGAGCAGCCCGCCCGCCTTCCAGACCGTGAAGGCCAGCAGGGTGGCGGCGATGGTCAGCACCCAGGGTTCGATCACCGAACGGGCGCGAACGGCAACTGCGATCCGGTGCCGGAAGGCGAGCCCGGCGAGCGAGACGTCGGCCAGCACGATCGCCGGCACGATCAGCGCGAACCAGCGTTCGGCGCCGGCCGCGTTGCCGTCGGGGAACATCAGGCCCGGCGCCAGGATCAGGACCGCGACGCCCAGCATCGAGAGCATGAGGCCGATCAGCCAGCCGTCGGCCAGCACATGCGCCTCGGGTTGGTCGCCGCGGGCCATCTCTCCGGAAAGGCCGCGCTTCAGCCCGACGGTTGCCAGCGCAGCGACGAACTCCACCACCATGGTCGCATAGGCAAAGCGGCCCAGATCATCAGCCCCATAGAGGCGCGCAGCGATGACAAGGAAGGGAAAGCGGGCCGACAGGCGCAGCAGGAAGCCTGCGAAATTGGTGCGCCCACCATGCGCCAGTGCTGCAGTTGCCTGTGCCGCGGTTGCCTGTGCCGCGGTTGCCTGTGCCGACGGATTGCCGGGCTCTCCTGCGCTGGCCATGTCCTCCCCTAGCGCCGGCGGCCCGATTCCGGCAATAAGCGGGCAGGCACCATCTGCCCGCAGCTCTGCCCACAGGTCTGCCCAAACAGGGATACGCATGCGAACACGGCTTGCCCATCTGCTGGCCTGGTGCAGCCCCGGACTTCCCGTGGCAGCGCTCGGGCTTCCACTGGTTGTCTATCTGCCGCCGCATTATGCCGGCACGCTGGGCCTGCCACTTGCCACGGTCGGGTTCATCTTTGCGCTGGTGCGGATCGTGGACATTCCGCTCGATCCCCTGCTCGGCGCGCTGATGGACAACACGCGTACCCGCTGGGGGCAGTTCCGGCCCTGGATCCTGGGCGGCGCGCTGGTGATGATGCTGGGGGCCTGGCTGCTCTTCCTCGCCGAACCGGGCGTGACCGCACTGCGGGCCTTCGTGGCGCTGTTCATCCTCTATGCCGGCTTTTCCTGCATCAACCTGGCGCAGGTGTCGTGGGGGTCGCGCCTGTCGGGCGATTATGCCGAACGGGCGCGGATCTTCGGCGTGTGGACCGCGTTCAACGTGTTCGGCACGCTGACGGTGCTGCTGATCCCGCCGATCCTGGGCCAGGCCTGGCCCGATGCCCCGCCCAGCAGCGGCATTCACGCGATGGGATGGTTCATCATCGCGCTGGCCCCGCTGACGGCGCTTGTGGCCGCGGCCATCGTACCCGAAGGCGAGGCGCCATCGGAAAGCCACCGGGTGCGGCTGGCCGATGTGCACCAGGTGCTGGCGGACAGGCGGATGGTCCGGTTGCTGGTTGCGGACCTGCTGCTCTCGATCGCGCCCGGCCTCACGGGGGCGCTGCTTCTGTTCTTTTTCACGGCTGCGCGCGGGGTTCCGCAGGCGACGGCTTCGACCCTGCTGCTGGGCTATTTCGTGGCGGGGCTTGCGTCTGCCCCGCTATGGATCCGGCTGGCGCGGCAGTGGGGCAAGCATCGGGCGGCAGCCGTGTCGGCGGTGTGGATGGGGCTCGCCATGCTGGGCGTGCTGATGATGCCGCAGGGCAGCCTGCCGCTGGCAGCCATGTCCATGATCATTGCCGGGGTGCCGTTCGCCGCACCGGCGTTCCTGCTGCGCGCGATGCTGGCGGACCTGAACGATGCGCAGCAGCTGGACCGGCGCGACCGGGGCGAGGACGGTGCCGAGACCACGGGGCTGAACTTCGCGATCCTGACGGCGACCCAGAAGCTGGGCTATGCGATCCCGGTGGGCCTGACCTATCCGCTCCTGGCGCTGATCGGCTTCGATCCGACACCGGGTGCGCGCAACGGCCCCGAGGCCCTGCTGGGGCTGGAGCTGCTGTTCGCACTGCCGTCGGCGGCATTGACGCTGGGTGCGGCCGCAACGCTGTGGCGGTGGCCGATCACGGCCGAATGCCACGCCGATATACGGGCCCGGCTTGCCGCTGCCTGAGGCCGGTGGCTGACCCGGCTGCCGGGCCTCAGCGCTGGGGCTTTTCGGGGAGCACCCGGTCGCGGCCGGCGCGCTTGGCGGCATAGAGCGCCGCGTCGGCGCGGTCGACGAGGGTCTCGACCAAATCCTCGGCTCTCAGCAGCGCAACCCCGGCCGAGAAGCTGACGCGGCCCATGCACTGGCCGTCGTCGGCCTTGCGCAGAACCTGGCGGGCCAGGATGGCGCGGGCATTGTCCATCGCGGCGGCGGCGTCCGAAAGGCCGATGCCCGGCAGCGCCACCAGGAATTCCTCGCCGCCATAGCGGCCGACAATGCCGCGATCGCCGGCCGTGCGCCGGGCATGGGACTGCAGATGGGCCGCCACGCAGCGCAGCACCTCGTCCCCGATCGAATGGCCCCACTGGTCGTTGATGCGCTTGAAATGATCGATGTCGGCAAGAGCGATGGTCATCGGCACGCCATCTTCGAGCGCGCGGGCAACATTCTTCTTCAGGGCGTCCATCAGGCCGCGGCGGTTCGGAAGGCCGGTCAGCGGATCGGTTCGGGCCGCGCGCTCGGCCGATTCCAGCCGGTCGAGGAGGCGCGCCGTTTCCAGCGTGGCGGCAGCGATGTCGGACTCCAGCCGGCGGTTGGCGGCCATCATCGCGGCATTGGCGCGGCGCAGGCGCTGCACCATGTCGGCCAGTTCCTGGGCGGTGCGGCTGGCCGACAGCGCCTGGTCCTGCGCGGCGATGGCGGCATCATAGGCCTTGAGGTCGGCATGCCCCCGCTCCAGCCTTTCGGCCAGTGCGTTGGCGCTTTCCTGCGCGGCCTCCACCAGCTCATGCACTTCAGAGGCGGCGATGTCGCCCAAATGCACCCGGCGCAGTTCGGTCACGCCCTCGGGCGACAGCGAGCCGTCGACCAGCATGCGTTCCAGCGCCCGGCTGAGCGCCGGGTCCGCATCGGTGACATGCATCCAGAACAGCTCGTAGGATTCCGGTTCCGGCAGCAGGCCGGTGGCAACGAAGAGATCGCGGATGGCATCGAAATGAAGGAGACCGGGATGCCCGAACCCCCGCATGTTGAGGGGCCCATCGGCCATGGTCAGCGCTTCAAGCCCGGAAACCTGTTCCATGTACGTCCTTCCTGCACCCTCGTCCAGTGGGGGGCTTGTTCGTCAGTTACGGCATGGCGGCCATGCGGTTTAAGGGCTGCTTGCCGCACGGTTTCCTCCGTTCTAGGAGCATGGCAACGCCCGATGGGCGGCTTCGGCAAAAAAGGACATACGGGACCATGACTGCGATTGGCCACGACAGGCTCTCCACCCGCCGCACGCTCACCGTCGACGGAAAGGCGTATGATTATTACAGTCTAGGGGCCGCAGCGGGCCGGATCGGCGATGTCAGCCGCCTGCCCTTCTCGATGAAGGTGCTGCTGGAAAACCTGCTGCGTTTCGAGGATGATTTCACGGTAAAGGTCGCCGATGTGGAGGCGATCGCGGCCTGGCTAAAGAACCCCAAGTCGGATCACGAGATCCAGTATCGCCCCGCCCGCGTGCTGATGCAGGATTTCACCGGCGTCCCCTGCGTGGTCGACCTCGCCGCCATGCGCGACGCCATGACCAAGCTGGGCGGCGACCCGCAGAAGATCAACCCGTTGGTGCCCGTCGACCTGGTGATCGACCACTCGGTGATGGTCGACGAATTCGGCCACCCCAAGGCCTTCCAGGAAAACGTGGAGATCGAATATCACCGCAACATGGAGCGCTATGACT
>JBKDAC010000133.1:0-5025 GCA_046316515.1 Sandaracinobacter sp.
GTGGGAGGGCAAGTGCCCGTTGACCGACATTGCCGAGCCGGGATTGCTGCGGGCCTCGCACATCATCGCCTGGAGCGCTTGTGCGGACGAGGCGGATCGGCTGGACCCGGAGAATGGGTTGATACTGTCGGCGCTGTGGGATGCGGCGTTCGACCGGGGGTTGGTGAGCTTCGATGCGGGTGGGGAGGCGGTGGCCTACCCCAAGCTGGGGGCGGCGGCGCGGGATGCACTGAACCTGGCGGGGGTGCCGCGGCTTAAGCGGCTGTCAGCGGGCAACCGGGCGCGGCTGGCGGTACATCGGGGCTGGTGTGCGAGTGGGGTCTGGCCGGAGGGGGCTTAGCCACCGGGAAACAGGTATTGTGTCCCCGGATTTTGAATCTCCTTCGCTCTGGGACCTATAGACCTAAAGAATTGGGAGTAATCCCAAGGCGGCTTGGGCAACTATACCGCCGCCCGCATTCTCAAGGACCGACCTCAAGGATCTCACAGCAGATGCTGTTCGGCTCTCAGATCTTTCCTTTGCCGCTTCAGTAAGTTCGGTCAAGCCCGAACGAACCGAAGATCGCATTTCGGTTGGCAGACCATCCACCGCATCACTAATTTCATGGGCAATTTGCCCGATTCTTTCAAAATCTATCGAACCCGTAACGTTTGCGACTTTTGAGTTCGATATGCCGCCAGACACTGTGCCCAAAAAGCCAATATTGCTTCCATATATATTGTTTGTCACAGCCTTCGCACTTTCTATCTCCGAGCGCTCGAAAGAAAAATCCGACCCTACAACGCCATTACTTTCCAGCTTGAGCGCCCAGTCTAGAACGCGATCTCGCGTGGCATGAGTGACTGATTCGATCTGAGCCACGTTCAGATGAACACTACATTTCATCCGCATGCTCATCGACTCATGCAAGAATTCCTGTATTTGTGGAGGGTACTCATAAATAAGCTCACCATCCTTTGATGATGATACAATACTCTCAAGTTCAGGAACAGATTGAAATATGGGAACCCTTGTAATTATTTCATGAATCTCCGGGTTATTGCATATAATTGGACAATATCCTCGGTAAGGGTTCCAAAACTTTGGCGACCCTGCCGCTATCCGGTAGTCCGGCAAATCTGAGCTTGAGGTGTTGTAGCCATTGAGCTCTTTAGTGAGCCAATCTTCAAGGTCGCCCAATTTCAACTTAGAGGCAATAGCTTTTGCTTTGCGAAGAATCTGAGAAGAAGGAACAGTCTGATTCAGACAATCAGACTGAAGCTCAATGACAATACCAGCTTTACGCGATAACATGTTGGCTGATCACCTCACTCCGCAGCCCCAACCCCACCCAGCAAATCCGCCTCCAAAGCCGGATCGTTCGCAGGCACACTCACCTTCGCAGCCTGCCGCCGGTCAAAATTATCCCAGACCTCGTTCCAGTTCCCCTTCGTCGCGGCCTTCGAATACTCCGTCGCGCGCGTTTCGAAGAAGTTCGCGTGCTCCACCCCGTTCAGCAGCGGTTGCAGCCACGGCAGGGGGTGCTCGTCGATCAGATAGATCGGCTGGAGGCCGAGCTGCTTCAGGCGCCAGTCGGCGATGAAGCGGATGTACTTCTTGATTTCCTTCGCGTGCATGCCGGGGACGGGGCCCATTTCGAAGGCGAGGTCGATGAAGGCGTCCTCCAGGCGGACGGTTTTCTGGCAGACGTCGGTGATGTCGTCGCGGACGGCCTTGGTGAGGCAGCCGCGTTCAGCGCAGAAGGCGTGGAAGAGCTTCACGATGCCTTCGCAGTGGAGGCTTTCGTCGCGGACCGACCAGCTGACGATCTGGCCCATGCCCTTCATCTTGTTGAAGCGCGGGAAGTTCATCAGCATCGCGAAGCTGGCGAAGAGCTGCAGGCCTTCGGTGAAGCCGCCGAACATGGCCAGCGTGCGGGCGATGTCCTGGTCGTTGTCGACGCCGAAGGTGGCGAGGTAATCATGCTTGTCGCGCATTTCCTTGTAGTTGAGGAACGCGCTGTACTCGCTTTCGGGCATGCCGATGGTGTCGAGCAGGTGGCTGTAGGCGGCGATGTGCACGGTTTCCATGTTGCTGAACGCCGTCAGCATCATCTTCACCTCGGTCGGCTTGAACACGCGGCCATATTTGTCGTGGTAGCAATCCTGCACCTCGACATCGGCCTGGGTGAAGAAGCGGAAGATCTGCGTCAGCAGGTTGCGCTCATGATCGGCGAGCTTCTGCGCCCAGTCACGGCAGTCTTCGCCCAGCGGCACTTCCTCGGGCATCCAGTGGATCTGCTGCTGGCGCTTCCAGAAGTCGTAGGCCCAGGGATATTCGAAGGGCTTGTAGACGCGGCTGGCTTCGAGGAGGGACATGGGTGGCTTATCCTTGGGTGTGAGAGAACAGAGGTAGAACGAAAAGGGTTCGCCGGCAATCGCCCCAATGTCGCCCTGCGACATTGGGGCGGGAAGGGGCGGGGCGCCCGCGAAGGCGGGTGCGACGACGGGTGCGCGCGATCCGCAGCAGGGTGCGGGTGGCGAGGATGGGGTGGTGGCGGCGGGTCATTGGGTGGGGGTGCGGCATCAGTTGGGCCCGCCACCGGATTGCTGAATGTCGGACCAATTGATGACGATCTTCCGCTTGTCTGGCTTCTTTCCCAAGGCCTGCTGGCCCTTCTGAGGGGGCTGATCGGAGGCTTGCACGTCCATATCCGTGTGCACGCTGGCTTTGGAGATTTCGCAATTCACCAGATTGCCGTTGCGATCGACAGCATACTGAAGAATCATGCCATTCTTGTTCAAGTCGAGCAGATATTGGGCGAGGGCCGCTTGCTGCTCCGGATCCTGCATGGCTCGGTCGAAATCGGTCTTGCCGCGCATGATCTGTGACATGTTCGTCGACGGCCGCGCTTTCTGCCCGGCATTGGCGGCGACAGTCGGCTGGGGCGCGGCAGGCGACGGCGCGGGCTCATCCGTGAGGACGAACGTCAACCGCTGGGATATCTGCCGCAGGGAGCTGCCGCTGCTCGATTTGAAGCTCGCCTTGGCGGAGAGCGTTTCGCAGGCCCGGGCGTCGAGAGCGGGGTGGCCGGAGCTTTGCTTGACCTCGCAGCTGACGACCTTGCCGTCCGGTGCGATGGCAAGGCCGGTGAGGACCGACACACGCTGTTCGGCGGCGGCGGGCTTTTCCTGCGCCACAACCTCGGTGGCGGCGAATGCGAGTGCTGCGGCAAGGGCCCACGCCGCAGGCAGTCGGCATTGGAAGGCGCGGCGCCCTGGGTGCGTGGTCGGCACAAGGCCCCGGATCAAGTCCGGGGCGACGCGGTTTTTTGCGGCGATGCGCTTGATGTTCGAGGGTGCAGCGACATCATTTCCCTGCCGGGGTGAAGGGGCAGAGCCCCTGCGTGTCCCCTGCCCTGCGATCATTGGCATGCCAGGCACTCATCATAGTTCTTCACTTCGACCTCGATCTGGCGGAGGTTGGGGGTGTTGTCGGCCTCCACGCCGCCGGCGATTTCGCCGACGAAGCCGGCCCGCTGGATGCTCTTCGACCGCAGATAATACAAGGACTTGATGCCCAGTTCCCAGGCGCGGAAGTGGAGCATGAGGAGGTCCCATTTTTCCACGTCGGCGGGGATGAACAGGTTCAGCGACTGGGCCTGATCGATGTAGGGCGTGCGATCGCCGGCGAGTTCGAGGAGCCAGCGCTGATCGATCTCAAACGCCGTCTTGAAGGTGGCCTTTTCCTCGGGGGTGAGGAAATCGAGGTGCTGGACGGAGCCGCCTTGCTCGAGGATCGAGTTCCAGACGGCGTCCGCGTTCTTGGCTTTTTCGATCAGCAGCTTTTCCAGATAGGGGTTGCGGATCGAAAAGCTGCCCGACAGCGTCTTGTGGGTGTAGATGTTGGCGGGGATCGGCTCGATGCAGGCGCTGGTGCCGCCGCAGATGATGCTGATCGACGCGGTTGGGGCGATCGCCATCTTGCAGGAGAAACGCTCCATCACGCCGCGGTCGGCGGCGTCGGGGCATGGGCCGCGTTCGGCGGCGAGCAGCATGGAGGCTTCGTCAACCTTGCCCTTGATGTGGCGGAACATCTTGAGGTTCCAGGACTTGGCGATCGCGCTTTCGAAGGGAATGCCGCGGGCCTGGTAGAAGCTGTGGAGGCCCATGACGCCGAGGCCGACGGAGCGTTCGCGGTCGGCGCTGTACTTGGCGCGGGCCATTTCGTCAGGCGCGCGGTCGATATAGTCGGTCAGCACATTGTCGAGGAAGCGCATCACGTCCTCGATGAAGCTGGGCTCCTGGTTCCACTGGTCCCAGGTCTCGAAATTGAGGCTGGAGAGGCAGCAGACGGCGGTGCGGTCGTTGCCGAGATGGTCGACACCTGTCGGGAGCGTGATTTCCGAGCAGAGGTTGGAGGTGGAGACCTTCAGGCCGAGCTCGCGGTGGTGCTTGGGCATGCTGTTGTTCACATGGTCGATGAAGATGATATAGGGTTCGCCGGTGGCCAGACGGGTTTCGACCAGCTTCTGGAACAGCGCGCGGGCGTCGACCTGCCCACGCTTTTCGCCGGTCTTGGGCGAGACGAGATCGAATTCGGCGCCGGCCCTGACAGCCTCCATGAAGGCGTCGGTGACGAGGACGCCGTGGTGGAGGTTGAGCGCCTTGCGGTTGAAATCTCCGCTGGGTTTGCGGATTTCGAGGAACTCCTCAATCTCGGGGTGGGAGATGTCGAGGTAGACGGCGGCCGAGCCGCGACGGAGAGAGCCCTGGCTGATGGCCAGCGTGAGGCTGTCCATCACGCGGACGAAGGGGATGATGCCGCTGGTCTTGCCGTTGAGGCCGACGGGTTCGCCGATGCCGCGCACGCGGCCCCAATAGGTGCCGATGCCGCCGCCGCGGGCGGCCAGCCACACATTTTCATTCCAGGTGCCGACGATGCCCTCCAGGCTGTCGGAGACCGAGTTCAGATAGCAGCTGATCGGCAGACCGCGCCCGGTGCCGCCGTTGGAGAGGACCGGGGTGGCAGGCATGAACCAGAGT
>JBKDAC010000134.1:0-9516 GCA_046316515.1 Sandaracinobacter sp.
GTCCTGGTGTCCGCGTCCGACTGGGCCTCGATCCAGGAAACGCTGTATCTGTTGAGCTCACCGAAGAATGCGCGGCGGCTGCTCGATTCCATCGACCGGCTGAATCGCGGAGAGGGGATCGAAATGGACGATCTTCCCAAGCTGAGTTGAAGCTGCTGTGCGACCCGGATGCCTGGAGAGACTATCGGGAGTGGCAATCGATCGGCGGGGTTGGGCTGGAGCGGCTGGACCGCCTGATCGAAGAGTGCCGGCGCCACCCCTTTCGGGGCACCGGCAAGCCGGAACCGCTGGGCGGCAATCTTTCGGGCTGGTGGTCCCGCCGGATCGATCGGGAACATCGACTGATCTACCGGGTCAGCGGTTCAGGGACGGATCAGCGCCTGGAAATTGCGCAGTGCCGGCAGCATTATTGAGGGTCGCGCAATGGCGGACTTGTTTGCCGAACAGGCCGGGGGGCGAGCGCCGCTTGCCGAGCGGCTGCGCCCCAGCGCGCTTTCGCAGATTGTCGGCCAGCCGCAGCTGATCGGGCCAGAGGGCGCGCTGTCGCGCATGGTGGCGGCAGGGCGGCTGCCGAACCTGATCTTTTGGGGGCCGCCGGGTACGGGGAAGACAACGATTGCCCGGCTGCTGGCGGAGGCCTGCGGGTATCGGTTTGTCGGGGTTTCGGCTGTGATGACCTCGACTGCGGACCTGAAGGCGATCTTTGCGGCAGCCCGGGTCGCCGGCACGCGGACGCTGCTGTTCGTGGACGAGATCCACCGCTTCAACCGCAGCCAGCAGGACGGTTTCCTGGGGCCGATGGAGGATGGCACCGTCACGCTGGTGGGCGCCACCACCGAAAACCCGAGTTTCGAGCTGAACGCCGCCATCCTGAGCCGGGCGCAGGTGCTGGTGCTGGAGCGGCTGGACGAGGGGGCGCTGGAGGCGTTGCTGGTGCGCGCCGAGGCGGCCGAGGGGCGGGCGCTGCCGCTGGACGCGGATGCGCGCGGGGCGCTGCTGGCGGGTGCGGACGGCGACGGGCGCTTCCTGCTGGGGCAGGTGGAGACGCTGTTCAGCCTCGAGGTGCCGGAGCCTCTGGACCGGGCGGCGATGGCGGCCGTGCTGCAGCGGCGGGTGCCGGTGTACGACAAGGACCGGGACGGCCACTACGACCTGATCTCGGCGCTGCACAAGTCGCTGAGGGGATCGGACCCGGACGCGGCGCTTTACTGGCTGGCGCGGATGCTGGTGGCGGGCGAGCAGCCGCTTTATGTGCTTCGGCGGCTGGTGCGGTTTGCGAGCGAGGATATCGGGCTGGCCGACAGCAATGCGCTGGTTGTCGCGCTGGCGGCGAAGGACAGTTACGACTTTCTGGGCAGCCCCGAGGGGGAATTGGCGATCGCGCAAGCGTGCCTCTATCTGGCGACCGCGCCCAAATCGAACGCGGCCTATGTGGCCCAGAAGGCAGCCTGGAAGGCCGCGCGGGAGAGCGGGAGCCTGCCGCCACCGAAGCATATCGTGAATGCGCCGACCAGGCTGATGAAGGAGCTGGGGCATGGGGCCGGCTATGCCTATGACCATGATGCGCCGGACGGGTTTTCGGGCGCGGACTATTTCCCGGATAAGCTGGGGCGGCAGCGCTTCTACAAGCCGACCGAGCGCGGGCGTGAGCGGGCGGTTGCCGAGCGGCTGGCGGAGTGGGCGCGGTTGCGGGCCCAGCGCGGATGACGTTCGACAGGTTCGTCGGGATCGACTGGTCGGGCGCGAAGGGGGTTCGGCACAAGGGGATCGCGGTCGCGGTGGCCGAGGCCGGGGAAGGGGGGCCGCGGCTGATCGCGCCGCCCTCCCCTGCCGGATGGGCGCGGGGAGAGGTCGCGGATTTCCTGGAGGCGTTGCCGGGGCGGGTGCTTGCCGGGTTCGATTTTTCGTTTGCGCCGCCGTTTGTGGCGCGGGGCGCCTATCTGCCGGGGCTGGAGACTGCCGAGGACGGGCCGGGCTTCTGGGCGCATATCGATGCGCTGTCGGACGATGCCGATTATGGGGCTGCGGGCTTCATGGCCGGCGCGGCTCGGCCGCATTTCTGGATGGGGGCTGCCGACGGGCCGAAGGCGGACTATCTCCACTGGCGGGTGTGCGAACTGGCCTTCAACGCAGGTGGCGGGGGCAAGGCCTCGACCCTGTTCGACTGTGTGGGGGCAGCGCAGGTGGCGAAGGCGAGCCTTGCGGGGATGCGGGTGCTGAACCGATTGCGTGGCAGCTTCGCGATCTGGCCCTTCGATCCGCTGGCTGAGCGCACGGTGGTGGAGATCTATGGCCGGGCGATGCTGCGCCATGCCGGCGGGCGGGGGCTGAAGATTCGCGATGTCGACGCGCTGAATGCTGCGCTGGCGATGCTGGGCAGCCTGCCTGTGGAGGAGCCTGGGCCGTTCAACGACAATGAGACCGACGCGCTGGTGACGGCGGCGGCGCTGAGGCGCCTGTCGGGGAGCCGCCGCTGGTGGGCGCCCGAGGGCCTGACGGCGGAAGTGGCGCGGACAGAGGGCTGGACATTTGGCATCGGCTGAGCCCCAGTTGCAATTGGCTGCCGGCAATGCCTATGCCGCCCGGGTGAATGCCTTCCTTCTTGTCGGCCTTGGCGGCGCAATCGGTGCGATGACGCGCTATGGCGTGGGGCGCCTGATGGGGGCCATGGCCTTTCCCTGGGCAACCCTTGCCGTGAACGTGGCCGGTGGACTGCTGATGGGGCTGCTGGCCGGCTGGCTGGTGGCGCGCAACGGCAACGAGCCGCTGCAGCTGTTCCTGGGCGTGGGCGTGCTGGGCGGGTTCACGACCTTCTCGGCCTTTTCGTTGGAAACCATCCTGCTGATCGTGCGGGGCGCGCCGGGCCAGGCGGCCCTGTATGTGCTGGCATCGGTGATTGCCTCGGTGGGTGCTGTTGCCGTGGGGCTGTGGCTGACCCGGGATCTTCTTGTATGAACCGCGGAAGCAAGGCTGGGGCGAAGTCCCAATTCCAGGCGCGGTGGCTGGCATGAGCCGGGACTTCCCCATCACGGCCGACGACGACGGCATCCGGGTGGACCGCTGGTTCAAGCGGCACATGGCCGATGTGAGCTTCAACCAGGTGAGCCGCTGGGCGCGGACCGGGCAGTTGCGGCTGGATGGCGCGCGGGTGGGCCCCGGCGACCGCATTGCCGAGGGCCAGGTGTTGCGCGTGCCGCCGCTGGACGTGCAGCCGGTCGCCGCGCTGGCGGCGAGGCCCGCGCGGCCGAAGAAGATACTGAGCCCGGAACAGATCGAGTTCGCGCTGAGCCTGGTGATCCACAAGTCGAAGCATGCGCTGGTGCTGAACAAGCCGCCGGGCCTTGCGACGCAGGGCGGCAGCAAGACATTCGAGCATGTGGACGGGCTGCTGGATGGGCTGATGTTCGACACAGAAACACGCCCCAAGCTGGTGCACCGGCTGGACAAGGACACGAGCGGGGTATTGCTGCTGGCGCGCACCGCGCGCGCGGCGGCCTTTTTCGGCAAATGCTTTGCGACGCGTGACACAAAGAAGATCTATTGGGCGATCACGGCCGGCGGGCCCCGACTGGATGATGCACTGATCGACCTTCCCATCGGCAAGCAGCCGGGCACGGGCGGCGAGAAGATGCATGTGGACGAGGAAGGGGGCCAGGTCACCAAGTCCCGCTTCCGGGTGATCGACCGGGCAGGGGACCGGGCGGCTTTTGTGGAAATGCAGCCGATGACCGGGCGCACCCACCAGCTGCGGGTGCATGCCGCCGCCACGGGAACGCCCATTGTCGGCGACGGCAAATATGGCGGGCAGGCAGCCTTTCTGACGGGCGGCGTTTCCCGCAAGATGCACCTGCATGCCCGCCGGCTGGTGATCGACCTGCCCGACGGCGGCAAGCTGGACGTGCGGGCCGACCTGCCCCAGCATTTTGCCGAAACGCTGGAGACGCTGGGCTTTTCGGTCGCAGATGCCGAACTGCCCGAAGTGGAGGCGCCGCGTGCTCCGGTGAAGAAGAAGTCGCCGCGCAGGACCTCATCGGCCACCTCCGGTAACCGGCGGGGCGAGCGGCGCGGGAGAGCGCGCTGATGCACCCAAACCAGGCCTTTCGTTGGACAGACCAACCAGCCATGCAGGCATTTTCAAGCAAGATTGCTGTTGCGCATCTGTTCGCCGTGGGGGGAACCACCGTCGCCCATGCACCGATCCTGGTGCAAGCCGATGGCAGCCTGTGGTTCCACCTGGCCCGCGGCAATGCGCTGTGTGCGGCGCTGGTGGATGGGGCGGCCGCTGTTGCAAGCCTCGCCGAGCCGGGCTTCTATATCAGCGCGAACTGGTACGATGACCCGGCCGCATCAGTGCCCACGTGGAACTATCGCGCGGTGGAAGTGGCCGGGACCATCCGGCGGCTTTCGCAGGACGAGCTTGTGCGCCAGCTCGACGGGCTTTCGGCACTGCACGAGGCGCGGGCCTGCGAGGACTGGACACGGGCCAAGATGGCGCCTGACCGGTTCGCGGCGATGCTGGGGGCGATCACCGGCTTTGCGCTGGAGGGCGCAAGCTGGCGGGGCACCTGGAAGATGAGCCAGAACAAGAGCGGGGACATGCGGGCACGGCTGGAGATGAAGGTGGGACATCCGCTGGAGCAACCGGCATGAGGCTGGCCGTGTTCGATTGCGATGGCACGCTGGTGGACAGCCAGGCGAATATCATCCGCGCCATGCACTCCAGCTTTCAGCGGATGGGCCTGCCCGATCCGGATCCGCATTACGTGCGCCGCGTGGTTGGGCTGAGCCTGGTAGAGGCGATGCAGGCCCTGCTGCCAGAGGCCGACGCCGACCTGCACGTACGGCTGGCAGAGGATTACAAGCACGCTTTCCAGCGACTGCGCGCCGACAACGGCCTTGATCCCGAGCCGCTGTTCGACGGCATCCCGGAGCTGCTGGACCAGCTGGAGGCCGAGGGTTGGCTGCTGGCGGTCGCGACCGGCAAGAGCGATCGGGGACTGAAGCTGTGCCTTGAGCATCATGGCATCCATGGTCGCTTCATCAGCCTGCAGACGGCCGACCGGCACCCGTCGAAACCGCATCCCGCGATGCTGCTGCAGTGCCTGACCGACGCAGAGGTGCCCGCGCATCAGGCCTGCATCATCGGCGACACGGTTTTCGATGTCGGCATGGGCGTGGCAGCCGGCGTAACAGCCTTCGGGGTGGACTGGGGCTATCACGAGCGGCAAGAACTGCTGGAGGCGGGCGCTGCGGCGGTCGCGCGGGATGCCGCGCATCTGAAGGCGCTGCTGGATGGCTGAGCCCGAGCCTTCGGCCTGGGACGTTTGGCTGGCGCGCGGGCTGCTGGTGGCGGGCCTGTGGTTTGCCGGGACTGGCCTGTTCGACCTGGTACGGGCAGAGCCCGCGCAATGGGCCGATCTGCTGGTGCATGCCCCCGGGATCGGGGCGGGCGGGCTGTTCCTGACCGGAGCCTGGCGGATGCGGGCCGCGCTGCGATGGGATCCGCCGGCCGATGACTGAGCGGGATCCCGCTATGGCCCGGCTGTGGCTGATGACGCTGGTGCGCCTGGTCGGCATTGCCATCGTGCTGGGCGGGATGTGGGTCGTGGGCCGCGGGCCCGGTGATCCCGGGCTGATGGTGGCGGGCCTGCTGCTGATGGGGGCCGGCGGGGCGGTGTCTCTGCTGGCGCCACGGGCCTTTGCGCGGCGCTGGATGAAATGAAGCGCTTCTGGGAGGCGGCGGCCGCCGTCCCTGCCGGGGATGGCTGGGCGATCACGCTGGACGGGCGGCCGCTGCGCACGCCGGCACGCGCCGAGCTGCGCCTGCCGGCGCCCGCCCTTGCGCAGGCGATCGCGGCGGAATGGGCCGCGGTCGCGGATGCGGTTCGGCCGGGCGCCATACCGCTGACGGGGCTTGCCAATGCGGCCGTCGACATTGTGGCCGCCGATCCCGACGCCTTTGCCGCTTCGCTGGCCTCCTATGGGGAAAGCGACCTCACTTGCTATCGGGCCGACGGACCGCAATCGCTGGTCGCCCGGCAAGTGGCGGCCTGGGAGCCGCCGCTGAAGGCGGTGGAGGCACGGCACGGCCTGTTGTTCCGCCGGACGGCCGGAGTGATGCATGTGGCCCAGCCCGCAGATACGATTGCCCGGCTGCACGGGCTGCTGAAGGGCCTGTCGGCGTGGAAGCTGGCCCCGCTGCAGCCGCTCGTGACGCTGTCGGGCTCGGTTGTGCTGGGGCTGTCGGTGCTGGAGGGGCTGGTGGAGGCGGAGGCTGCCTTTGCGGCCGCGCATCTGGATGATCTGTGGCAGGCCGAGCAATGGGGCACCGATAGGCTGGCCGAAGCGGACCGCGCCGGGCGCTGGCAGCAGTTCGAAGCGGCTGCGCGGTTTGTGTCCCTGCTGGACTAGAGTTTCGGGGAGTGGTGACAGGCATGGGACGTGCGGCTAGGCGAAAGCGCGCATCCGCGAGCTTGAGGGGAGTATGGCCATGCTGAAGGTTCTGGAAGAGCTGGAAAAGCGGCGCGAGGCCGCGCGGATGGGTGGCGGCCAGGCGCGGATCGACGCGCAGCACACCAAGGGCCGGCTGACCGCACGCGAGCGGCTGGACATATTGCTGGACGAAGGCTCGTTCGAGGAGCTCGACATGTATGTCGAGCACAATTGCGTCGAGTTCGGGATGGACGCCCAAAAGGTGCCGGGCGACGGGGTGGTGACGGGGTCGGGCACGATCAACGGGCGTCTCGTCTATGTGTTCAGCCAGGACTTCACCGTGTTCGGCGGGTCGCTGAGTGAGCGACATGCGCAGAAGATCTGCAAGATCATGGACATGGCGATGAAGGTGGGCGCGCCTGTCATCGGCCTCAACGATTCGGGCGGCGCGCGCATCCAGGAGGGCGTGGCGAGCCTTGCGGGCTATGCCGAGGTGTTCCAACGCAACGTGCTGGCCTCGGGCGTGATCCCGCAGATTTCCCTGATCATGGGGCCGTGCGCGGGCGGCGCGGTCTATTCGCCGGCGATGACGGACTTCATCTTCATGGTGAAGGATTCGTCCTACATGTTCGTGACCGGCCCCGACGTGGTGAAGACGGTGACCAACGAGGTGGTGACGCAGGAGGAACTGGGCGGCGCCATCACCCACACGACAAAATCAGGCGTCGCCGACCTGGCACTGGAGGATGATGTCGATGCGCTGCTGCGCACGCGGGATTTCTTTGATTTCCTGCCGCTGAACAACCGGGCCGGTGCCCCGCACCGCGAGAGCTTCGATCCGTTCGACCGCGACATCCCCTCGCTCGACACGCTGGTGCCGGCGAGCGCGAACAAGCCCTATGACATGCACGAGCTGATCCGGAAGATCGCCGACGACGGCGACTTCTTCGAAGTGCAGCCGGCGCATGCCGGGAACATCATCGTCGGCTTTGCCCGCATCGAGGGGCATAGCGTGGGGATCGTCGCCAACCAGCCGACCGTGCTGGCGGGCTGCCTGGACATTGCGGCGAGCAAGAAGGCCGGGCGCTTCGTGCGCTTCTGCGATGCCTTTTCGATCCCGATCATCACCTTCGTCGACGTGCCGGGCTTCCTGCCGGGCGTCGCGCAGGAACATAACGGCATCATCAAGCATGGGGCGAAGCTGCTGTTCGCCTATGCCGAGGCGACCGTGCCGAAGATCACCGTCATCACCCGCAAGGCCTATGGCGGGGCCTATGACGTGATGGCCTCGAAGCATCTGCGCGGCGACCTCAACTATGCCTGGCCGACCGCCGAGATCGCGGTGATGGGGGCAAAGGGCGCCGTCGAGATCATCTTCCGCAAGGACATCGGCGACCCCGAGAAGATCGCCGAGCGGACGAAGGAATATGAAAGCCGGTTCGCGAACCCGTTCGTGGCGGCAAGCATGGGCTTCATCGACGAGGTGATTTCGCCGCGCAGCACGCGGCTGCGGATCGCAGTTGGCCTGAGGAAGCTGCGGACGAAGCAACTGGCGAACCCCTGGAAGAAGCATGACAATATCCCGCTGTAGGCCCGGGCTTGCGGTGGCGAGAATGGCCGCCAGGATTGCGGCGCGGCCGGGCTGGTCGAGGCGGAAGGCCTTAGCGCCGGCGGGCAGGCGCGTGATGAAGGCGATCAGCGGGTTGGCGACTTCGTGGCTGATGCCCCCGCTGCTTGCGGGCGCCTAGAGGACGGGTGGCGGCGGGACGGCGACCTTGCGCTTGCGACCGACGGGGCGGCCTGCCGGGTCGACGAAGCGGATTTCGGCCGTTCCGGTGTCGCCGGTTCCGCCGTGGACGGCTTCGGGGCGCGGCCCGGCACCTGTGGCAAGACCATCCGGATGGGACCCATTGTCTCCCCCTCGTTGAACGGCTTGCGCGGGCAGCCGCCCTCTGCCCAATGGCAGCATGATAGCCGAAGATGGACAAATGCGCGACCGCGTGGTGGTGGTCGGTGCTTCGGGCGGGATCGGCCGGGCGCTGGCAGACCAGGCTGCAGCGCGGGGCGACGTGATCCGGCTGTCGCGGCCGGTGATCGACGTGGAGGATGAGGCAAGCATCGCCGCGGCGGCCGAGGCCGCGGGCGACGGGCTGTCCCACGTGATCGTGGCAGCCGGGCTGCTGCATCGCGGAGCCCAGGGCCCCGAGCGGGACTGGCGGCAGATCGATGCCGAGTGGATGCTGGAGAGTTTCAAGGTCAATGCGGTGCTGCCCGCGCTGGTGGCCAAGCATTTCCTGCCCCGGCTTCGGCGGGACAGCCCTTCCCTGTTCGCCGTGCTGACGGCACGCGTCGGCTCCATCGGCGACAACCGGCTGGGCGGCTGGCACAGCTATCGCGCGTCGAAGGCAGCGGCGAACCAGCAGGTGCGCACGCTGTCGGTGGAGCTGAAGCGCAAGAACCCACTGGCCACGATCGTGGCGCTGCATCCGGGCACGGTGGACACCGGAATGTCGAAGCCGTTTCAACGCAATGTGGCGCCGGAAAAGCTGTTCACGCCCGCCCGGTCGGCCGCGCATCTGTGGGTGGTGATGGACGGATTGGGGCCCGCCGACAGCGGATCCTTCCGCGCCTGGGACGGGTCCGAAATTCCCTGGTAGGCCCGCTGCCGTTAACCCTGTGGCAGGGAGGTTGGCGCGTTTCGGGCGCGAAGCTGCCCCTTTCTGGTCGCAATCGGCCCTTAGCTCGTCATCCAGCATGGAACAGGAGTATGCCCTGAAGGCCCTCGAGGCCAGCCGCGCTCGTCTCCGGTCGGCGATCAGCCTGTCGCCTGGGGCGAAGCGCCTGCTGTCGTTCAGCCTGTCGGCGGCGATCCTTGCCTATCTGATCAATGCGGTGGCGAAGATCGGGTGGCAGGAAGTTCTGGCGGTGCTGCCGGCAAACCCGCTCTTTTATTTGCTTGTCGCCATGTCCTACATGGTGACCCCCATGACGGAATATGTGATCTTTCGCCGGTGGTGGCCGCTGACCCCGCGGGCACTGGCGGTCTTTTCCAAGAAGCGCGTGCTGAACGAGGCGATCTTCGGC
>JBKDAC010000135.1:0-714 GCA_046316515.1 Sandaracinobacter sp.
CAGCGGCGGTCGCCCGCCGGCACCGAGCCGGGGCAGCCGCCACACCACCTGCGCGCAACAGCGATAACCCCACGAGCACCGCGGCCGGCAGCGCCGCCTTCCTTGCCAACTCCATATCTCTGCTCCCCGGAGGGTCTCCCCCCCTCCGTTCTCTCAAAGGGCAGTCTGCCACCGGAAAAAGCCTGCGCCAAGTGCCAGACTTGCGGAGTCAAACTCCGCATGTCAGGCTTTTGTTCGGGAACGGGTTTCCGAAGGGAGCAAGCGAATGGAAAGCCTGGACGTGGTGATCGTCGGCGCCGGCCTTAGCGGCATCGGCGCAGGCTGGCACCTGAAGGACAAGTGCCCGGGGAAAAGCTTCACGATCCTCGAAGCGCGCGAGGCAATCGGCGGCACCTGGGACCTGTTTCGCTATCCGGGCATCCGCTCCGACAGTGACATGTTCACGCTGGGCTATGTGTTCCGCCCATGGACCGAGCAGAAGGCGATCGCCGACGGGCCGGACATCCTGAACTATGTGAACGAAACCGCGCGCGAAGGCGGCATCGACCGCCACATCCGGTTCCGCCACAAGGTGCGCGAGGCCCATTTCGACAGCGCGACCGGACGCTGGCTGGTGGTGGCCGACCCGCCCGATGGTGCGCGCCGCTGCGACTGCCGGATGCTGCTGAGGGCTGCGGGCTATAACAGCTATGACACTCCCCCCAACCCGCACTT
>JBKDAC010000136.1:0-644 GCA_046316515.1 Sandaracinobacter sp.
ACCATGTCCTGCCGGAGGGTATCCATGTATGCACCCTCCGGCAGGGACCGGTTCGGGGTTCAGGCAGCCGGGGAGGTGGGCTGAACGCCCAGGATCCATCCGGTCGCGGCATTTACAGTGCCGGCGACAAGCGTTGGCGGTGGCGACATATCTATGGTGACGGAGGAGCTGCTGGCGTCGGTCTTGACCTTGTTCGAGTAGGTCGATTCGCTCGCGCTCGCCAACTCGATCCCGAGGAAGCCGATGCTCGATGAGGCAGTCTGGCTCATGGTCTGGGCGATCTGCTGATAGTTTGAGGATTTGACGGTGATCTGGATCGACGGATAGCTGGAGATCGCGACGCCCATCAGATAGCCGAACGGTCCGGCTGCGCTGAAGTCGATCCCGGGTGCCGGCGCAAACTTGAAGCCGGACACGTCGCTGTCCCCCGTCAGCACCAATGGCACAGATTTGCGGTTGTGATTTGAGGAGGGTTGGGGATTCGTCGTAGTGACGAAGGAACGAAGATGAAGCCCCAACCCTCCTTGAAAAAATCGCCAGCGAAGGCCCCGGCTGAGCGGGTGGTAAAAGACATCCGGCGGCAGACGCGTCGGCACTTCTCGGCTGAGGACAAGATCCGCATCGTGCTGGATGGCTTGCGCGGT
>JBKDAC010000137.1:0-824 GCA_046316515.1 Sandaracinobacter sp.
CCACATAGTTCCACATCAGGTCGGTCGGCCGCAGCATGTTGAAGGTGGTCGCCAGCCAGCGGCCATCGAGATAACCGTCCTTTTCGGTCAGCTTGTCGATCTGCTCCAGCATGGGCTCGGTCACGAAGTTCAACAGGTCGCCCGCTTCGGTGAAATCCACCTGCGCGGTGAAGAAGGTCGCGCTGCGCACTTTCTCCGCCTGTCCCGTCGCCGCCATGTAGGCGAGCGTTGCCGACAGCACCGTGCCCGCCACGCAATAGCCGATCACATGGGTCGCGGGCGCGCCGGTTGCGGCAAGCACCAGGTCGATGGCGGCAAGCTCACCCTCGACCGCATAATCCTCGAGCCCGACGTCCTTCAGCGCTTCACTGCCCTGCGCCCAGCTGATCACGAACACGGTGAAGCCCTGTTCCACCGCCCAGCGGATGAAGCTTTTCTGCGGTGTGAGATCCAGGATGTAGAATTTGTTGATCCAGGGCGGCATGATCAGCAGCGGGATCTCGAACACCATGTCGGTCGTCGGCGCATACTGGATCAGCTGGAACAGCCGGCCTTCCCACACCACCTTGCCCGGCGTCGCGGCCACGTTCACGCCCACCTCGAAGGCGCTCTCGTCCGTCATTGTCAGCTTGCCGCGCTTCAGATCCTCCAGCATGTTCGACACGCCGGCGATCAGGCTTTCGCCGCTTGTTGCCTGCGCCTCGGCAATCACCTCGGGGTTCAGCGCCGCGAAATTGGCCGGGCTCATCGCGTCGACGAACTGCTTGGCCTGAAAGGCGAGCGCCTTCTTTCCGTCCGCATCCAGCCCCGGAAAGGCATCGACC
>JBKDAC010000138.1:0-3586 GCA_046316515.1 Sandaracinobacter sp.
GTGCTGCGGCCCTCCCACACACAGGCCGTCCTGGTGGCGCGGGCCGAGGCGCCCGACCCGGCGGCTCTGGAGCGGCTGAAGGCAGCGATCGACGCCCAGCTGAAGCTGTCGGGCGTGGAGCGGGTCGAAGTCGGCCACTAGCCCCTTATGGGGCGCCGCAATTCCCTTTGCTGCACTGCACTATTTCCGGGTTGCAAAAGCATCCTGAAGTGGTTATTGTGCATTGCAGCAATAGAGGAGTTGTCCGAGTGGCCACTGCAAAGCCTGCCCGCAAGACTGCTACCAAGCCTGCACCCGCGAAGATTCAGCCGGTGAAGGCTGCAGCCAAGGCCCAGCCTGTGAAGGCTGAAGCCAAAGCCGTTCGCGCCCGGAAGTCTCCGGCTGCGAAGTCTGCGGCTACTAAGGCGCCGGTGTTGAAGGCGGTGCCTGCACCCAAGCTGGTGGAAGTGGCACCTGCACACAAGCTGGTGAACGCTGTGAAGACGACCTCTCTGGCAGCGCTTGCTTTTCCTGTTCCCCCTGTTTCCAAGGATGTTCCCATGCCCACCGAAACCCATGCCAAGACATTCGAAGCCATTGCGCCTGCGATGGAAAAGGCGACCGCTGAGATGACCGCCAAGGTCAAGGACCTGATGGAGAAGAACATGAAGTCGATGACCGAGATGACCGAATTCGCCAAGGGCAATGTCGAAGCCATGGTGGAAAGCGCCAAGGCCGCTGCTGCCGGCGCCGAGACGCTGACCACGCACTTCGTCGAGAGCTCGAAGAAGTCGGTTGAAGAAGCGCAGGCCGCCTTCAAGACGATGACGGCTGCCAAGACCCCGAACGAGCTGATGGCTGCCCAGAACGAATTCGCCAAGGCGCAGTTCGACAAGGCCGTTGCCAACATGAGCCACTTCTCCGAGACCTGGATGAAGCTGGCCGGCGACGTGGTGCAGCCGATCTCCTCGCGGATGGCGGTTGCGGCTGAAACGGTGAAGAAGTCGATCGCGGCGTAAGTCGCGAAGGCGGCCGCCGTTAGCGCGAAGCGCAAATAGGCGGACTCGTCGTTCGACACGGACGGCACGAGAAAGGCCGGGGTTTCGACCCCGGCCTGTTCTGCGTGTCCGACGGCGCGGCTTCGCCGCGCTCTTTCTATTTCTGCCTTCCCTTCAGCCGGACTCGTCGGCTTTGCCGACGGCCGGCCCTTTGACGGCGCCCAGCAGAAACTCCACATTCCCCTCCGGCCCGGTAATCGGCGAGGGCGTCACCCCCAAGACCCGCCACCCGTGCCCCGAAACCCATGCCGCCGCATCCGCGCACACGCGTTCATGCACGGCCGGATCGCGCACTACGCCGCCTTTCCCGACCTCGGCCCGCCCGGCTTCGAACTGCGGCTTCACCAGCGCAACGAGGTGGGCACCGTCCCGCGCAAACCCCAAAGGCACGTCCAGCACCTTGGCAAGGCTGATGAAGCTGGCGTCGCAGACGATGATATCGATCGGTTCGGGGACATGTGCTGTTGTGAGCGCGCGGGCGTTAGTCTGTTCGTGAACGATGACGCGTGGGTCCTGCCGGAGCTTCCAGGCAAGCTGGTTGGTGCCGACGTCAACCGCATGGACCTTCGCGGCGCCGCGGGTGAGAAGCACGTCGGTGAAGCCACCGGTGGAGCTGCCGACATCGAGCGCGGTGGCACCTGCCACGTCGATGCTGAAATGCTGCAGGCCGTGATCGAGCTTGAGCCCGCCCCGTGAAACCCAGGGGTGGTCCTTGCCGCGCACGTCGAGGGCGGCATCGGGTGCGAGCATCTCGCCGGATTTCGCGAGCTTGCGTTCGCCTGCAAAGACGAGGCCCGCCATGATGAGCGCCTGCGCACGGCTGCGGCTTTCGGCGAGGCCGCGTTCCACCAGCAGCTGGTCTGCGCGGATCTTGGCCATTCCGGCCGTGCGTTCGATGTGTCGACCCGAAAGGCTCGCGTCAGGCGATGGCGCCGGTGCCGACTTCCACGCTGTTGTGGCGCAGCGCGGTAAGGACCGTCTTCACGATGCCGGCCGCATCCAGCCCTGCCTCGGCATATTGCTTGGCCGGATTGTCATGCTCCTGGAAGGTGTCGGGCAGGCGCAGGGTGCGGATCTTGAGACCGTTGTCCGTCCAGCCTTCGTCGCTCGCAAGCGTGAGGACATGGGCGCCGAAGCCGCCGATGGCGCCTTCCTCGATGGTGATGACAACCTCGTGGGACGCGGCAAGGCGTCGGATGAGATCGACGTCCAACGGCTTTGCGAAGCGCATGTCGGCGACCGTGGTGCTGAGGCCCTTGGCGTCGAGCTCGTCGGCGGCCTTCAGCGCTTCGGCAAGGCGGGTGCCGAGCGAGAGGATCGCGACCTTCTTGCCTTCGCGCACCAGGCGGCCCTTGCCGATTTCCAGCCGCATCGGCGCGGTGGACAGCTCCAGGCCAGAGCCTTCGCCGCGCGGATAGCGGACGGCGATGGGGCCCGAATCATGCTGGTTGGCGGTGTGCACCATATGGACAAGTTCGACCTCGTCGGCCGCGGCCATCACCACGAAGTTGGGAAGTGTCGACAGATAGGTGACGTCGAAGCTGCCGGCGTGGGTGCTGCCGTCGGCCCCCACAAGGCCGGCGCGGTCGATGCCGAAGCGCACGGGCAGGTTCTGGATCGCGACGTCATGAACCACCTGGTCGTAGGCGCGCTGCAGGAAGGTGGAATAAATGGCAGCCCAGGGGCGGAAGCCCTCTGCAGCAAGGCCGGCCGCGAAGGTGACGGCATGCTGTTCGGCGATGCCGACATCGAAGCAGCGATCCGGGAAGGCCTTCTGGAACCGATCTAGCCCGGTGCCTGACGGCATGGCGGCGGTTATGGCGACGACCTTGGGGTCATTCCTTGCCTCGGCGACCAGCGCATCGGCAAAGATCTGGGTGTAGCTGGGCGGGCCGCCGGGGGCCGGCTTGTGCTGCTTGCCGGTGACGACATCGAACTTCACGACGCCATGATATTTGTCGGCGGCTGCCTCGGCGGGCGCATAGCCCTTGCCCTTCTTCGTGACGACATGGATCAGGCAGGGGCCTTCGGCCGCATCGCGGATGTTTTCTAGGATGGGGACGAGGACGTCGATGTTGTGACCGTCGATCGGGCCGACATAATAGAAGCCCAGCTCCTCGAAGAGGGTGCCGCCGGTGCCCAGTGTGCGGAAGAATTCGTCGGCGCGCTTGGCGGGCGCCTTCAGCGGCTGGGGCAGGGCCTTTTTGGCGAGTTGGCGCAGCGCGTCGCGGAATTCGAGGAAGGTGTTCGACGAATACGCGCGGGCGAGATAGGCGCTGAGTGCGCCGACCGGGGGCGCGATTGACATGTCATTGTCGTTCAGCACCACGATCAGCCGGTTGCCGGCCTCGCGCGCATTGTTCATCGCCTCATACGCCATGCCGGCCGACATTGCGCCGTCGCCGATGACGGCGATGGCCTTGCCCGGGGTGCCGGAGAGCTTGTTGGCGATCGCAAAGCCCAGCGCTGCCGAGAGGGAGGTGGAACTGTGGGCAGCGCCGAACGGGTCGTAGATGGATTCGCTGCGCGTGGTGAAGCCGGACAGGCCG
>JBKDAC010000139.1:0-4729 GCA_046316515.1 Sandaracinobacter sp.
CTTTGATCCCCAATCCGTCAACACTGCCGCCATCGACGAACGCCTCGCCAAACTTAGCCCACGCGGGCGGAAAACACCTGGGACCCGATAGGCGCCTGCAGCAACCCACCATGGCCTGCGGCCCTCACCGGATGCTTACGCATCACCCTCGTTCCGAACCACAAAGGGCAGTGACCGCCCGCCACGCTCGCGCATGATGACCACGCACTTGCGTTTGCCAGACTGGTTTACCTTCAAGCGGCGGTCGGCACGGTCCGCTTTGCGGTTTTCCGGCTTTACGTGACCACCGAAATAGGCGCCGTCGATCTCGACAATGCCGTTCAATTGGCGGTCAGCCAGCTCAGCCGCCATCGCCTCACGCAGCTTGTGAGTGAGCACAAAGGCTGTCTTGTATTGCACGTCCAGGTCGCGGCTCAGTTGAAGCGCAGCAACGCCTTTCGCGCCATTCACAAAGATCACGATGGCGGCGAGCAGGTCGGTGAACGACAGCTTGCGCGAGGCGAAGATCGTTCCGCTAGTGACCGAAAATTGATGGTGGCAGGCAACGCACTTGAAGCGGCGGCGGGTGGCAATGTCATAGGTTTCGACACACCCACAGCGCGGGCACACCGCTTCGCCGTCCGTCTCTGCCCAGCGCAGCGACTTGAACGTCTCGTATGCCTTATCCTCGCCCATGCCAAAGACAGCCTTCAGGCTGATGGTGCGAGCGGCTGCGGAAAGGAGGAAGTGTTGTGCCATTGTCATCGTATCCGGTGCTTATGCACCGTATATAGTGACATGCGCGCACTGTTGTCAATGGCAAAGGTATCGAATATAGTGACATTCAGCACTAAGGAGCATGCGATGCCTGATATGGAATGGGAAGCGCGGGTTAAGGGACTATTGAAGGGCGAACTGAGGCGCCGAAACGTGACCTACGCCCAGCTCGTGGAAAAGCTTGCCGCCATCGGCGTTATGGACTCCGAGCCCAATATCAGGAACAAACTGGCCCGTGGTAAATTCACGGCAGTGTTTCTGGTCCAATGCTTAGAGGCTATCGGCTGCCAATCCTTGCGGCTTTCGGACTCTTAGTCGTTGCTGCGGCTCCATCAGACAAACAGACGCCAGAACAAAAAGGAGGCCAGCACCAAGCCCCCGCCAAGCAAACAATCACGCAGGCGCCGCCCCCACCGGCCCCACCCGTCGCCTTGCCCATCCAAGGCCCGGAAAAGGACAGGGGCTGCGAGAAAGGCCAGGACGCTAGAGACAGCGATCTTTGCGCCCAATGGAAGGCTGCGGACGCCGCCAGCGATGCGGCCAAGTGGTCGCTGGTTTCCGTTTGGGTGGGAGTTGCTGGCGCAGCTCTCCTGCTTTGGACGCTCTGGGAGACCAGACTGACAGGAAGGCGTGGGCTGCGAGCCTATGTCGTACTCAAATCTGGCGAAGTTGAAAAAATGGCCGTGGGCCAACCGGTCTTGGTCAGGGCCTACATTACCAACTGCGGCCAGACCCCGGCTATGAAGCTTCAAGCGTATTGCGGGGTGCGCCTTCGCCCGCCCAATCACGATTTTCACCTTGTCTTGTCGCCACTCGATAGCGGAATCGACATGGGCGCTGGAATTGATCATGAAATGCAAGCGTTCGACGAAGCTCCATTGACGCTTGAGCAGCTCCGCCAGATCGAGGCTGGAGAGCTTTGCGTATATCTCGCCATAGTGGGGCGCTACGTCGACATATTTGGCGCCACCCACAAGATAGACATCTTGGTGGCAAATGATCGGACAAGGAACCTGCGTCCCGTTCGGTAGGCACAAAGCGGCCACCAACGCCAGACAACCGCCGCTCACTTAGCGGCCCCCCTTGGTGCATTTGCTACATAATACCGCAAAGCTGCCTGTCCGCCTTAACGGTCCCCTCGCGGACATGAGCTTGTCGGAAGGGGGCGCTCTATCGACGGACAGGCGCTTCTCTGCGGATCGCGCGGTACCCGGCAACCAATCCGACAATGCAAATGACCGCTACGCCGCCGGCGAGCCAGAAACGCACCGAATAGAGCCTCGCCAGGATCGCAAAGGCGCTGAACCCGCTTTCAGGCAGATTGGCTTCGTCCACATGCTGGCGTAGCCAAGCAGATGCCAGTCGTGCGGCAATCAAATTTCCACCGGTGGACAGCGCAATCAGCGCATCGCCTGACACCGGATTGAGGCGGACCGCAGTATTGACGGCAGGCATATTGCCGCCGTCGTGCCCAACGACATAGCCGCCGGACCTTGCTGGCGCGTAGAGGCGGACCCCTAGGCCCCAATGCGGCCGACCGACCATCCGGGCCTCGGGTCGGAACATCAGGGCGATGGACTTGGGCGAAAGCACGCCTCTGCCGGCGACCTCGCCGTTGGGGCCGTCGCGATGCGCGGCGAGGAAGCGAGCCAGGTCCGCTGTCGAAGTGTAAAGCGATGCCGCGGCAGCGGCGGTGTAAGCGAAATGCTGGGCAGGGGAGCCGTCGACATCGAAAAACTCAGCTACGTTCGCTGCCCCTGCGGCTCTCGGTTGGAACGTCGATCTGCGCATGCCCAGCGGCTTGAGCACCGCACCGTCCATGTAGGTGGCGAACGATTGACCCGACACATCTTCGATCAGCAACTGCAGCAGCGTGTAGCCTCCGCCGGAGTATTGCCAAGCGCCCGGGCCCGCACCTACTTCGACCGCTCCGTTGGTGAAAGGACAGGCGTCGGCCGCTGCGGTCAGCGAAGCCGGCAGTGTTTGCAGGGGTTGGCCAGGTGCAAATCCACAATAGCCAAGTCCGTCCGTCAGGCCGGCGGTATGGCTCAGCAGCCGACGCACGGTCACCTGATCATTGCCATGTTCCGTCGGCGGCAGTCGCCAGCGCTTCAGATAGCGCGACACCGGCACATCGAGATCGATCCTTCCCGATTCCACCAGCGTCATCACGCCCCAAGCGGTGATCCACTTGCTGACCGACGCCATCTGGAACAGGGTGTCTGCATCGACCGGCCGACCTGTCGAATGAAAGTACGAAGCGGAAACGCGGCCGCCGTCGATGACAGCAAGGGCCAAGTTGCCCTCGTGGTTCCTTGCCTGCGCCTTCGCGGCGGTAATCAGCGATGCCGTATCATTGCCCGCGACAGGTATGGCGTCTTCGCGGATAGCGACCAAGGTGGCCAGTGCCGCCACCCACAGCACAAGCGCCAGAACGGTTAAGCCCGCGATCCGTGCGACAAGCTTTGACGTGCGACCCAAACGAAGCCCCTCTTAGCAGAATTGGCCAAACCCACTGTGCCGAGACACAGCATGGGCCTGCTCGACCCGTGACCAGCGAAGCGACATCATAGGCCGGTCCCTCATGACCGGTGCCGCAACCTGCCCACGAAGTTTTGCACCGTGCAAGAGCTTGGAGGCTATCGCGCTGCCGGCGACAGCGTCACAAGCATGCCCCCGCTAGGCGTGCACGGTGCAAGGCCCGACGGTTTCGAAACTTGCAGGTCAGCCCGTCGCGTTGGGCTTGTCCTTGGTGGGCGTCACGGCTGCTGCGGGCTGGCGGGCGAGGGTGCGGTAGATCGTCGGCCGAGCAACCTTGAACAAATCCGACAGATCGCTGATCGAATAGTCGCCAGTGTCGTACATACGCCGCAGCTCTCGACTCTGCATCGGCGACAGCTTTGGCTGCTTGCCCTTCAATTTTCCTTTGGCCTTGGCCACCGCCATGCCCTCGCGCGTGCGCAGGCGGATGAGGTCGCTCTCGAACTCGGCGAAGGTCGCCAGGATGTTGAAGAACATCTTGCCCATCGGGTCAGTCGGATCGTGGATGGTTGAGCCCAGCTGTAGCTTCACGCCGCGCTTCATCAGCTCGTCGGCGATGCCCCGAGCATCCGGAACCGAGCGGGCCAGGCGATCGAGCTTGGGCACGACCAGCGTATCGCCAGCCCGGACTGCGGCGAGCGCCTGGTCAAGCCCGGGCCTCAGTCGATTGGTGCCAGTCAGGCCGTGGTCGGTGTAGATCCGATCCTCAGTGACGCCGAGCTTGAGCAGCGCTTCGCGTTGGACGGTGAGGTCCTGCTTATCGGTCGAGCAGCGTGCATAGCCAATGGCAATCCCGGTCATGGTCCAAACCGTACGTTTAGGCGCCCCTCATTGCAAATATCATCGTACCATTGAAATGAGACAGTCGCTCTCGGAGCAATGTTGCCCCGATTGTGAATCAGGACAGTGCCGAACGCAAGCCGATCCCTTTCGGACAACCATCGGCAAAGCTCCATTGCTGTTGCAGAGGGGTGCTTCTGATGGCGGCAACCGCTCATTGAGACGCATTGAGGTAGCTATGCCACGCAGGCGCTCATGTGGGTACTTTGCTGGCTCATGCCTAAGTTTGCATTTTGTTGAATTTCAGGGGCTCTCCGGCTAGAGTGTTGCTCTCGACCAATTCAGCAGGAGTGGGAGCCCGCATGACAGTTCAAGTCAACATCACGCCAAACGGCCGGATGAGCCTCCCAGCTGACATCCGAAAGCGGCTCGGGCTCGTCGGCGGCGGCGCGGTCTATCTGGATGAGACGCCGGACGGTCTGGTTCTGCGAACAGCCGCTCAGGCAGTGGCCCGCGCTCAGGCTTTGGCGAAGCAGTACACTGAAGGAAACCCAGAAGCGTCGGTCGAAGCATTCCTGGCCAAGCGCCGCGAGGATAGCGGCGAGTGAGCGAGATCGTACTGGACGCCTCCGCCCTCATCGCCATGCTGAAG
>JBKDAC010000140.1:0-3039 GCA_046316515.1 Sandaracinobacter sp.
GGCCATAGACGACCACGGAAACTCCGTCGTTGGGACCAAGCATGTAGCCCGGCGATGCGGGGGCTGCAGGGGCAGCCGTCTGCGCCAGTGCAGCGGGCGCCAGCAGCAGCCCGATCGTCGCCGCCAGCACCAGGGCCGCAAGCCGCCACAACGGTTGCATGGCCGAAATGCCCAGGGTCAGGATTGCCATTTCAGTCACTCCAGGTACCGGTGGATCGCAGCGCGTGCCGCATCAGAAGCTCGCGGTTATGCCAAGCGTTGCCTGGCTCGACCTAAAGCTGAAATTGTCGGGAGAAGTCGAGCGGCGTTGATGGTTAAGGTCCAGGCTGAAGCCGAGAACCCGGTTCAGGCGGTAATTTGCTCCAAGGAACACACGGTCGTCGGTCATCTCGCGCAGCTGGGTTGTATCGGGCAGGAACACGTTGCCCCGAAAATCCTGCTGCACCCGGGCAATGCCGGCCGAAAGGCCTATGGCACTACTAACCCGGTAAGTTGAACTGGCGATGAAGCTGCGCGCGATGGCAAAGTTCGCAGCCTGGTTTCCGCCCCCGTTCACACTCTGCGAGTCTGTGATATTGGCCCCCAGCCGGGGCCCGGAATAGCCGACGCCAAGATTCCACGTCTCGCCGGAAAACTCCTGGGAACCGGGAATGCTCGAGGAAACCCGCGAGCGACCGATCGACGCATTGGCCCGCAGCGCCGAACCGATGCGATAGGATCCGAACAGGCTGTACGACGTGACGGTGTTTGCATTCTCCTGGCCCAGGATCAGCTGGTTCGGGAACACATTCTCGCCCCACGATCCAGACACGCCAACCTGCCCGCGTGCGCCCACCCGATATCCCAAGCTTCCGTTGACGGACTGGGATTCGGCGTCCGCGAAGCGGCGATCGACGGTCGGGTCAAAGGTCCTGTTATTGTTCCAGCCCCGGTTGTAACCAACCGACGCCGTGATGCCGGTGGCAGTCGCGCAATTCGCGCTGGCCGACAAAGTGGTCGACTCCCCAATCGCCGCAGCCGCCTCCTCGAAACTCCCCAGCAGCGCGTCCCGCCTGCTGTAGCCGGCGGAAATCTGCCCGCCGCACGACCGGCCAAGGGCCAGCCCTGCGCCGCCGCCGACATTGATCCGGTTGTTGTTCAGCTGAGAGTTGCGCACATTGATGCTGCGACCGAAGGAGGCGTTGGCAAACAGCCGCTGGCGCCCCACAGTCTGCTCTGCCCGGATGCCCGCCAAAGGCCGGAAGATCCAGTCCGATTTCGAATTGAAGCGCGGCGACAGGGGCGCGCCGCCCGGCTGGCGCGCCAAGTTGTTGTCAAAGGTGGTCTGCAGCGACGCATAGGGCCGAAGCCCCAGCGCGCCAACAATGGCCAGAGGCGCGAAAACGGGCGCCTCGTCGCCGAACACCCGGTTCGGATCATCGAACACGGCGCCCGGGGGCGGTTCGAAGCGCGTGCCGGGCGACGGCGCCTGCACCGTCACCCGCTGGGGCGCCGCCTGGGCGAGCATGGGGCTTGGGATCGCAAGCATCACGCACGCCACCCCGGCGCCCGCCAGGGATGCAGCGCACGCCCTGCCGTTCCGAATCCGCTGCGTTGTCCCGGTTTCCGACCCTGTCTGCGAACCTTGCGCCACGTTCTCTCCCTTCATTCGGTCTTTCCATTCTTTCGGTCCGGCGCTCCTGCGCCTGCCGCGACGCCGACATCCCATTAACCTTTCAGGCGAATGCGATTGACGGTCATGTGATGCACGCCTTGACTCAACGTCATACAAAACGCTGGTTGCGGCAGAGCCTCCATGCGGCTCCATACAGATGCCGCCCCTGTAAATCAAAGCCTTGGCGGCAACAGGCAAGGCGAAAGATTGTTACATGGTGCCGTTATGGGCTATGGCTGGACGATGGCACGTGGCATCTGGACGGTGGCGCGGGCTGTTGAATTTGCAGAATGGCCCGTCACTGGACAGCAACGAGAGCAGGCCAACGTGACTTCGGGCGAATGGGAGAAAAGCTTGACCGACGAGGGACGGAAACTGGTGACGGACAGAACGGACAGGCTCGAGGGCTCCGCGCCGGCGCACCGCGCGCCGCCCGGCGCCGTCGGCGGTTTGCCTGCTGCACAGGGGGTTCGGCCATGATCTTCCGGCGCGACCGCTCCACCGGCGCCGGCAGCGTCCAGGCACCCAGGCCCGGGCCGGTCGCGGACAACCCGACGGGCCTGCCCCACTTTGCCGTCGATGCAACCGACGATATCGGGGATGCAGCGCTTGGCATGCAAGAAGTCAGCCCGGCCCGCGCGCGGCTTGCGCTCGCCGATGCCCTGTCCGCATCGCAGCCGGTCACCACACGCGAACGGCTTGCCGGCCGGATCGACACCCTCTCAACCCTCATTGCCGCGATCGAGCAGCAGCGCGCGCACGTCGTGCTCTATGGGGAACGCGGGATCGGCAAGACCAGCCTTGTCCATGTGTTCGCCGAAACCGCGCGCGAGGCGCGCTATCTCGTCTGCTATGGCAGTTGCGGCGTAGAGGCGCGCTTCGACGACATGTTCCGCAACTTTGCGAGCCAGATTCCGCTGCTCTTCAACGCCACCGTGTCCCCCACCTCGGACGAAGGCGAGCACAATCGCAGCTTTGCCGATCTGCTGGGGCCCGACCCGGTCGACCCGCGCGAGCTGGCAGACCTGTTCCAGAGGGTGGTCGGCACACGGATCATCCTGGTGCTCGACGAATATGACCGTGTCGCCGACCCGGCCTTCCGGCGGGATGTGGCCGAACTGATGAAGAACCTGTCCGATCGGGCCGCCCGCATGCAGCTTCTGCTGACGGGCGTTGCCTCCAATCTCGATGAACTGATCGGATTCACCCCGTCCATCCGGCGTAACATTGTCGGGCTAGCGGTCGGCGGGTTGGGCGAGTCCGAGCTTCTGGAGATCCTTGCCCGCGCCGAAGAGGCAACGGGTCTGAGCTTCGCGCCCGATGCACGCAAACTGATCGTGCGCATGTCCGGCGGCTCGCCTTATGTCGTCCGCCTGCTCGGCAAC
>JBKDAC010000141.1:0-4869 GCA_046316515.1 Sandaracinobacter sp.
GCGTCTCGCTGATCGCGCGGGTGGAAAACCTGTTCGACACCCAGGTCGTCACCCGCAACGCCGGCGGATCCATCGACCTTGGCACGCCCCGCATCCTCTGGCTGGGCCTGCGGGTCGAGCGCTGATCCGGCGCGGTGCAGCGTGGGTCAGCGCGGCGGGGCGCTGAGATAGCGCCTGTGCAGCGTTTCGATATCCTTCGGGCTCAGTTGCAGATGGTCGGCGAGATAGCGGTCCATCCCGCCCTTCGCCTCGATCGCCTTGAAGCTGGCGTCGAGATAGCGGCGATCTACCCCCATCAGGGCCTGCAGGGCATCCTTGGGCATCGACGCGAACATGCGCGCGGTGGGATCGTCACCCCCGGCGACAGGAGGCTTGGGGCGATAGGTTTCGTTCGACAGCAGATAGTCGGCCACTGCCGTTTCGTAGGGCACACCGAGAGCCGTGAGCAGCAGGGCGGCCGCAAGACCGGTCCGATCCTTGCCGGCCGAGCAGTTGAAGGCAAGCGGGGCGCGCCCCTCGACCAGTTGGCGCATCATGCGCGCATATTGCGCAGCAAAGGTGTAGGGCATCTCGGCGTAGAAGCCCTCCATCGCAGCCCGCGTCTTCTCGGCCGTCACCGGCCCGGCGCGGAACAGGGCAGCAATTGCCCCCATGTCGAGGCCATAGTCGGTAGCGAGCACGCTGGGCTGCACGTCGGCCGGCCAGCTGACCGAATCGCGCTGGCGCTCGTCGGTAGACCGGAAGTCGCAGACGGTCGTGATCCCGAGTGCGCCGAGGCGCTGGAAGTCGTCGGGCGTCAGGCCCGACATCACGGCCGACCGGTAGAGCTGGCCCCAGACGACCGAGGCCCCGTCGGCTGCCCGGTAGCCGCCGAGGTCGCGGAAGTTGCTTCCGCCGTCGAGAGGGAGGACGCGCTCGGCTGTCCGGATCTCCCGGCCCTTGCTGTCGCGCAGAAGGAAGTAGGGGCGGGGCCAGGCTGTTACCGGGATGATAGCGCCATTGCCCACGGACCCCGAGAGCAGCTTGCGGCCGCTGGCGCGCGGCGCATCGGCCTTCGGGAGTTGCCAGATGTCGACCGGGCCCGAGAGCCCCGTCCAGCTGAGCGAGACGGTGCCGTTGGAGCGGGCCGCAACTGCCGTTGCTTCGGCGGATGCCTCGCGGGCAAGGGCGGGTGCCGCTGCAGCTGTGGCTGCGATCAGGGCCAGTCCCAGAGTCAGGGCGCGCATCGGCATTCTCCTCAGAAGTCGAACCGGACGCCGCCCATGAAGCGGCGGCCGATTTGCTCGACTTCCGTCGGCCGCTCGCGCTCGCCCTGAAAGGCGACGTAGATCTCGTCGGTCAGGTTGTTGGCATCGAAGAAGAGGCCGACATTGCGGTTGATCTGGTAGCGGATGGCGAGGTCGAGGTTGCTGTAGGCGGCGCGCCTTTCGTCGCCGGACGAGCCGACGCCGAGACCCCCGAGGGTGTCCACCCAGTCCGAGCGCCACTGGTAGGACAGGCGCGCCGAGAGGCCGAACTTCTCGTAGAAGAGCGAGGCGTTGACGACGGTGTCGCTGGTGCCCGGGAAGTCGGCGCCCTGCCGGTCGCGCGTGTCGAAGCTGCCGCCGATGAAGGCGATGTTGCCCTGGAAGCCGAAGCCGTCGAGAGCGCCGGGGAGGAAGGTCCATTGCTGGAGGTAGGCGAACTCGACCCCGTAGAGCCTGCCCCTGTCGCCGTTGAGCGTGGAGATGAAGTCGTAGCCCGAGCGGTCGATACCGTCGATGTCGAAGCGATCGTCGCCGACGATGGTGCGGCTGTCGTAGAGTACATCGTCGACCCAGCGGTAGAAGCCCGAGACCGAGAGCAGGCCGTCACCGGGCAGATACCATTCGAGGCTGGCATCGGTGCCCCAGGTGTATTCCGGCCGCAGGTTCGGGTTGCCGCCGGTCACGGTTCCGGGTGTGCTGGTGTCGCTGATGGCGGCGCCGACCCGGACCTGCCCGAAGGAGGGCCGCGCGACCCCACGCTGGAACGAGGCGCGCGCGACGATGTCGTCCGAGAGGTCGAACCGCGCGTTCACGCTGGGGAATATGTCCCAATAGTCGTTCGTTACCTCCAGCGGGGTGAACTTCGTGCCGATCTGGACCACGCCGACTGAGGTCTGGCGGAAATTCTCGCCCCGTGCGCCGAACACGATCTGCCCCGGGCCCACCTCCCAGGTGGCGCGGGCGTAGGTGAGGGACGGCCGGTCGTCCCGCTGGAACGACTGGTTCTGGCGCACCAGGGGGATGTTCGTGCTGTTCTCGATCCGGGTGTAGTTGAGGCGCCAGTCCGCCTTCCAGTCGTTGCCGAATTCATGCCCGCCACCACCTGTCAGGATCAGGTTGCTGTTGCGGTAGTCGCTGTCGCTCTTGGTGCCGCGCACTGGCACCGCGATCAGGCTTCCGCTGTCGTTGGTGCGGGTGCCACCGGCCTGGGCGCCAGTCAGCGTGAACACATATTGGTTGCGTTCCTCGTCGTCGCGGAACTCGGACCAGATCGCCTTAAGGAACAGGCTCTGCCCATCGGAAGGGCGGAACTCAACGCCGGCCGAAGCGCCATTGTTCTGACGGGTCAGCAGATAGTTGCGGAAGTCGAAGGTCGAGACGGTGTTGGCGGCGTCGTAAGCGAATTCGCGATTGTCGGTGATCTGGTCGCGCAGATAATGCGACCCGGAAACGACGAAGCCCCAACTGTCGTTCGACCATGAGGCGCGAAGCGAGCCCTGCCGCTGCTGGCCGCCGCCGAAGCCCATCCAGCCATATCCAAGATCGCCGGCGAGCGCGAAGCCCGTGGCCTCGAACGGCGTGTAAGTGCGCATGTCGCTCTGGGCGACGATGGCTTCAGCCGGAAGGTCCGGCGTCAGCGACTTGTTCACCGCGATCGACGACAGGATCACCGAGGGAATTGCATCGAATCGGAAGGCGCGCGTGGTGCCGCCCTCGTCCACCCCGATAACCGGCACACCGTCGAAGCTGACGCTGGTCCAGCGGTTGGGCGCGCCGCGGACCTGGATGTAGCGTTCCTGCCCCTGGTCGCGCTGGACGGCGACGGCCGGCAGGCGGGCAAGCGCGGCCGCCGAGTTCTGGTCCGGGAATCGCCCGATCGAGTCCGCGGCCACGATTGCCACCAGATTGTCGGCGTTGCGCTGCTCCTGGATCGCGAGCGCCTGCGCCTCTCGGATCGGAGCGATGACGATGATATCCGAAGTCTCGCCGGCGTTGGCGGCGGCGTCGGGCTGTCCGGCCTTAGGGGCCTGCTGGGCCAGTGCCGACGTGGAAAACAGAAGTGTGACGATAGCAGCAACGCTCGTCGTTGCACGAACCCATGCAGGCGCAGACCCCATTTCGAACCCCCGATATGATCAACAGCGGGGGTGCCTAGACGGGCCCTGTGGCAGCACGGCGAACAGTGCGTGTCACACGCGCGACTCTTCCGTTACGATTTCATGCAACAGGCTCACAGGAACCTATTCAGCTCCGCAATGAAACGATCGAACTGATCATGGTGGAGCCAGTGGCCGGCGTCGGCAAACTCCACCACGCGGGCATCGCGGAAGTGGCGGAGGCGGCCGTCCTTCTCGGGATTGGAGGCCCAGCTGTTCGCGCCATACATCAAGAGCGTCGGGCAGCTGATCCGGCTCCACAACTGCTCCACCTGCGCCTGCGGCATATCCGATACCGACCAATTGTTCAGATAGGGGTCGAACTTCCAGCTCCAGGTGCCGTCCTCGTTGCGCGAGGCGCCATGGATCGTCAGGTGCCGCGCCTGCTCGTCTGACAGGTGGGTGTTTTCCTCCTGCATGCGCTTCAGCGCATCCGCGATTGTTGCATAGCGGCGCGGAGTCCGGCCGGCCGCCGCGCGCTTCTTGGCGATATAGTCGCGCAGCCGCTCGGCAAAGTCCTGCCTATCGCGTTCCTCCAGCATCTTCGGGCTTGGCCCCAGCCCCTCGATCGCCACGATCCTGCGCACGGTCTCCGGGTAGAGGCCGGTGTAGCGCAGCGCGATATTGCCCCCCATCGAATGCGCGACAATGGTGACGGGCGCCAGCTTCAGCTGGTGGATGAGCTGGGCGAGGTCGTAGATATAGGGCAGCGTGTTGTATTCGCCGTCGGGCGACCACTGACTGTCCCCATGCCCCCGCCAGTCGGGCGCAATGACGTGCCAGTCCTTGCGCAGCGCCTCGGCCGTCCAGTCCCAGTTCCGGCAATGGTCCCGTCCGCCATGCAGCAGCAGCAGGGGCGGCGCCTCCGGATTGCCCCAGTCGGTATAGTGGAGCCGCAGCCGCTGCGAGACATAGCTGTGCGAAGTGGGACCGATATTCATGGCACCGCTTCAACCGAAGCGGTGCCATGCTGTCCAGTGCTGATTGGGCCGCTTACATCCGCTCGATGATGATAGCGGGCGCCATCCCGCCGGCGGCGCACATCGTCACCAGCCCGCGCTTCAGGTCGCGCCGCTCCAGCTCGTCAAGAACGGTGCCGATCAGGATCGAGCCCGTCGCCCCGATCGGGTGGCCAAGCGCGATGGCGCCGCCGTTCACATTCACCTTGTCGCGGTTCAGCCTGAGGTCGCGGATGAACTTCTCGGCGACAACGGCAAAGGCCTCGTTGATTTCCCACAGGTCGATGTCGTCGACCGTCAGGCCGGCCTTGGCGAGCACCTTCCGTGCGGCCGGCACCGGCGCGTTCAGCATCAGCGTCGGGCAGTCACCCATGTTGGTCATGGCGACAATGCGGGCCCGCGGCTTCAGGCCATGCTTGTCGGCATAGGCCTTGCTCGTCACCAGCACGGCGGCCGCGCCGTCCACCACGCCTGACGAGTTGCCGGCATGGTGCACATGCTCGATCT
>JBKDAC010000142.1:0-684 GCA_046316515.1 Sandaracinobacter sp.
CCCTGGTGCTGATCACGCATGACCAGGAATTGGCGGCCAAGTGCAGCCGGGTAATCCGGATGCGCGACGGGAAGATCGTCAGCGATACGGCGCAGACGGACATGGGGGCGGGCGCGCCCACGGAAGCAGTCGCGCAATGAATGTGGCCGCTATGCCGGTGGACCGGCTGGCCGTTCCGCAGCCGGCGCAATGGCCGCTGGCCGCAAGGCTGGCGCTGCGCGAGGCGCGGGGCGGGCTGGGGGCGCTGCGGCTGCTGTTCGTATGTCTGTTCCTGGGCGTGCTGGCGATGGCGGGGGTGGGCAGCCTTGCGACCGCGATCACCGAGGGGCTGGCCGGACAGGGCCGCGCCATCCTGGGTGCAGATGTGGAGGCGCGGCTGACGCAGCGCGCGCCGACTGCCGAGGAAGCGGCCGCGCTGCGCGGGTTCGGCGGCGTTGTTTCCATGAATGTAAAGATGCGCGCCATGGTGCGCGGAGAGAGCGGGAACGCGACTGGCAAGCAGCTTCTGGGCGAGCTGAAGGCCGTGGATGGCGGCTGGCCGATGTATGGCGAGGCCGCACTTGCCGGCGGCGGCGGGAATGACGCCGTGCAGGCGGCGCTGGCGAAGGGCGCGGTGATTGCCGAACCGCTGGCGGTGCAGCTGGGGCTGAAGCTGGACGACATGATCGGGCTTGGCGAGGCGCG
>JBKDAC010000143.1:0-1927 GCA_046316515.1 Sandaracinobacter sp.
GGTCCTGGTGCCCGAGCTGCGCCCAGGCGACCTGGTCATCATGGACAACCTCTCGAGCCACAAGCGGGCATCGGTCCGTGAGAGGATCGAGGCCGCAGGCGCCACCCTGCGCTTCCTCCCGCCCTACAGCCCGGACTTCAACCCAATCGAGAAGGCGTTCTCCCGGCTCAAGGCCATGCTGCGAAAGGCGGGCGAGCGCACCGTCAGCGGCCTGTGGAACCTGATCGGCAGGCTCGTCGACATCTTCCAGCCACACGAGTGCGCCAATTACCTCAGCTCTTGCAGATATGAGCAGGAGTGATCGAAAAATGCTCTAATCCGGGTCGATGATGTGGTTTTCGAGGTCGGAGCTGGCGTCGATTTCGGACATGGTCCAGCCGCGGACGGAGGCGCCGACGTCGTGGACGGCTTCGCGGTCTCCGCTGATCAGATAGTGCCAGGCTGGCAGCGGCTTGCCTTCGTCGACGCGGCGGTAGGCGCAGGTGGCGGGGAGCCAATCGAGCTGGCCGACCAGGGCGGGGCGGAGCTGGACGCAATCGGGCACGAAGCTGCGGCGGTTGGGATAGTCGGAGCAGCGGCCCGAATGGCGATCGAGCAGGCGGCAGGCGACGTTGGTGCGGTAGATGCGGCCCGATTCCTCGTCCTCGAGCTTGTGCAGGCAGCATTTGCCGCAGCCGTCGCACAGCGCTTCCCATTCGGCCTTTGTAAGGGCCTTCAGGAGAAAGCGTTCCCAGAAGCGGTCGCGGAGCTGGTCAGTCATGGCGGGGCTTAGACAAGAAAGCGCTCCAGCATGTCGGCGATGGCCTGGCGCGTCACTGTTGGCCCTGCAAGAAACTGCACAGGTCGCCCATTCGGGTCCATCAGGTAAACGATATCCTGGTGATCATAGGTGTAGGCGTCTGGTGTCGTGCCGGGGACCTTTGACGCATAGATGCGGAAGGCTTTGAGGGCGGCGTCAACTTGTTCTCTGGAGCCGGTAAGGCCGAGGATGCGAGGGTGAAAGCTGTTGGTGAATTCGGCCAGCGCCGCCGGTGTGTCGCGTTCAGGATCGACGGTGATGAAAAGCGGTTGGAGGCGTTGGGCTTGATTTGGATGCTTGGTCTCGAAGATTTCGAGTCCCTTGGCGATTTCACCTGTCCTTGTGGGGCAGATGTCGGGGCAGTAGGTGAAGCCGAAGTACATGAGGCGCCACTGGCCCTTGAACGTGTCGGACGTGACCGTGCGGCCTGTTTCGTCGGTTAGGGTGAAGGGGCCGCCGACGCTGGCACCGGTAAGGTTGCCCTGGGGTGGCGGGGCCGGGCGGAGCAGCAGCAGGGCGGCACCCGCCGCGAGCGCGAGGGCGAGGAGGATCAGGGGAAGGAGGCGCGACTCTCTGGACGAGGCGCGCACAGGTTGCTGACTGTTCATGGGGTACACATATCGTCTATCGCAGGGGGATGCGAGTGATGCGACACTGATGATGCGACATCGGCGCCTTGTGCAGGTGGCCGGGCGGTTCGGGGATGATGACATGCGGAACGGTGCAGGCAGACTGAAGCGGCTGATGACGGTGGCGGGGCTGGCGCTGGGGGTGGCGATGCTGCCCGCCGGGCCGGCGGCGGCACAGTTTTCCGACGGGTATAATTTCCTGAAGGCGGTGAAGGACCGCGACGTGCTGAAGGCGAAGGCGCTGATCGACAAGCCGGGCAGCACGATCGTGAACGCGCGCGACCTGACATCCGGCGAGACGGCGCTGATGATCGCGATCAAGCGGCGCGACACGCCCTGGATGGGGTTCCTGCTGCAGAATGGGGCCGACCCGAACCTGAAGGACGCGGAGGGCAACACGCCGCTGATCGTGGCGGCGATGAACGGCTTTCCAGACGGGGTGCGGGTGCTGATGGCCTCGAAGGCGCAGGTGGACGGGACCAACGGCAAGGGCGAGACG
>JBKDAC010000144.1:0-5506 GCA_046316515.1 Sandaracinobacter sp.
CCACAAAGGGACGAAGCCAATCCGCAAGCTCGTCCCGCCAATCGTCCGCCATTGCCAGCCTCCACAAGCTGGCACCATATGAATCACCGGAAGCGACTCTTGGGAATCCTAAAAATGCGCTTCTGCCAAAGTAGTGCTAGCGCATGTCGCTCAACGGCCCGGCGCCCTTCTCTTCCTCCATCAGCGCGGCGTTGCTGCCGTTCGCGCTCAGCCGCACCTGATTGCTCTCGACAAAGGCCGCGAGCCCGCCCGAGACATAGTGGTGATGGTCGGAATGGGATCCGCTGTCGGCCTTGGTCAGCTTGATGCGGTTGCCCTCCACCCTGTCGACTGTTCCCACATGCGCCCCGTCGGCGTCCATGACTTCCATATGCTCGATGATCTGCGACAGATCTGCTATGTCATGTTCTCTCTTGCTGATGCCGATATCAACCGGCGTCTGGGGGAATTGATGCAGGCCATATCTGCCGCAGGCGGCCATTCGGTCCGCCCATGAACAGGGTTGAAGGCAAATCTCAGCCGAACAGGTCGCCCTGGCGGCTGTCTGCTGCGGGCTTCACGAACAGGTCGGTCCGAAGCCGCGGCCGCACGGCATCCAGACCATGCCGCCGCTTTGCCGCTGCCAGCCGGAACCGCAGCAGACGGCCCCATTCACCCTTGGGGCGCATCCGCTCGCCAAAGCGCGGGTCGTTCAGCCTGCCGTCGCGCATGGCCCGTATGGCGTTCAACACCTTGGCCCTCCGATCCGGCCGGTGCACCTCCAGCCATTCCGTAAACAGCGGCGCCACTTCGTGCGGCAGGCGCACCGGCTGGCAAAAGGCGCCGATCGCGCCGGCCTCGGCCGCGGCTTGCAGGATCGCCTCCAGCTCATGGTCGTTGAGGCCAGGGATCATCGGCGAGGCCGACACGAAGCAGGGCACGCCGGCTTCGGAAAATGCCCGGATCGCGGCAATCCGCCGGTGCGGCGCGCTTGCCCGCGGCTCCATCACCCGCGCCAGGTCCGGATCCAGCGTGGTGACCGACAGCATCACCACGGCCAGCTCCAGCCGGGCAAGCTCACCCAGCAGGTCGAGGTCGCGCGTGACCCGCGCCGACTTGGTGGTGATGCTCACCGGGTGCCGTGTCTCCAGGCACAGCTCCAGCACTTGCCGCGTAATCCCGAACTGCGCCTCTATCGGCTGATAGGGGTCGGTGTTCGTCCCCATCGCCAGCACCTCGGGCGCATAGCCGGGTTTCGTGAAGGCCGCGCGCAGCAGGGCAGGGCCTGTTGGCTTCGCGAACAGCTTCGTTTCGAAGTCCAGCCCCGGCGACAGGTTGTGATAGGCATGGGTGGGGCGGGCAAAGCAATAGATGCAGCCATGCTCGCAGCCGCGATAGGCGTTGAAGCTGCGGTCGAAGGGAATGTCCGGGCTGTCGTTTCGGGTCAGCACCGTGCGCGGCGTTTCCAGGCCCACCGTCACGCGCAGCGGCGGCAGATTCTCATGTGCGTCGGCCCAATCCCGCCAGTCGCCATCGGCCTCCCGCGCGCGATCGTCGAAGCGTGCGCTGAGCGCATTGGAAGGGGCACCATGGCGGGGCATGGTAGGAACATATCAGGAACAAACCTGAGTCGGAAGTTCTACAACCAGCCTTTGCGCTTGAACCAAAGGTAGGGCAGCACTGCGGACAGCACCATCATCCCCAGCGCCATCGGATAGCCGAACTGGAAGCGTAATTCGGGCATGAATTCGAAGTTCATCCCATAGATGGACGCGACCAGTGTCGGCGGCAGGAAGATCACCGCCGCCACCGAGAAGATCTTCACGATCGCATTCTGCTCGATCGAGATCCGGCCCAGCGCCGCATCCAGCATGAAGCCCACATTCTGGGTCAGGAAACTGGCATTCTCGCTCAGGCTCATCACGTCGCGGCTGATCGACTTCACGCGTTCCTTCAGGATCTTGTCCCACTTGCCCCGGCCGCCCTCGTCGGTGCCGGGGCCGGTCTGCAGAAAGCTTGTCGCCTTCAGCAGGGTCACCAGGCTGTCGTGGACCTTGTTCAGCGTCAGCTGGGTGGCGCCGATGCGGCGCAGGATCTGCTGCAGGTCGGTGTTGGAAATCCGCGCGCCGGCCGGCCGGTCGAGCCCGAACACCAGCTGCGAGGTGCTGTCGATCTCTTCGCCCATCCGCTCCAGGATGTCCGCGGTCCGGTCCACTGCCGCTTCCAGCAGCCGCACCAGCAGGTTCTGCGCGCTGGAGCCCGGTGCCCCCTTCACGCAGCTCGCCTCCAGCGTCCGGAAGGCCCGGGGGTCGGAATAGCGGACGGTTATCAGCCGACTATCGGTCATCACCAGGCTTACCGGTTCCGACGAGGGTGTTCCGCTGTCCACGCCGACCACCAGCAGCAGGTTCATCACATGCGCGCCATCTTCGTGATAGACCCGGCTGGAGGCCTCGATCGCCATCATGTCGGCCTTGGCCGGAAGCGCCACGCCAAGTGCGGATTCCACCGCCTCTACCTCGTCGTTCAGCGGGAAGGCGAGATCGACCCAGACCGCGCTGCGGATGGCATCGGCGGTCGGCAGGGGCCCGAGCGCATCGGGCCCGGCGGCAATCTGCTCGGGCGTCAGCGGTTCGGTGGGCTGGTCGGGAAGGTGCAGTCGAAGCATCGGGGAGCAGGCTAGGCGGCCCGGGCCTGCTGTTCAACCGGGCAAGCGGCCTATCCGGGCCGCCGGTGCTAGACGCCTGGCGGTCGAACCAGCCCGACGCTTTGCATCACGGCTGCCTGCGCCACCATCACCATCACCATCACCATCAGACAGTGCAGGCAGTCGGCCGCTGCCATGGAGCCCGGCATGCCGACGACAGCCGCCCGCCCGATCGCTGTCAGGTTCAGATTGATGTACTCTACCCTCTTCCTCTTGCCGGTAGGCCTTTTCAGCTTTCGCGCAGTCGCGGCATGAGTTCCACGAAGTTACAAGGCATGTGCCGGTTATCCAGTTGGAGCGAAAGGATTTCGTCCCATCCATCCTTCACCGCGCCGGTGCTTCCGGGCAGCGCGAACACATAGGTTCCCCGCGCCACGCCGGCAATCGCGCGCGATTGGATGGTCGACGTCCCGATCTTCGCGAAGCTCAGCCAGCGGAACAATTCCCCGAAGCCCAGAATGATCTTGTCGCACAGTGCTTCCACGGCTTCCGGGGTCACGTCGCGCCCGGTCACACCCGTGCCGCCGGTGGAAATGATTACGTCCACTTGGCGGTCGTCGATCCAGGCGGCCATCCGCTCCAGGATCAGGTCGGTGTCGTCGCGGACGATGGCGCGGTCGGCCACCACATGGCCTGCCGCCACGATCCGCGCCACCAGCGTGTCGCCGCTGCGGTCGTCGGCTTCGGTGCGCGTGTCCGACACCGTCAGCACCGCGATGTTGACCGGCCGGAACGACCGGCTCTCGTCGATGGGCATCAGCGCGCCGGCCCCTGGCCCTTGGCCTGCGGGGGCGGGAAGCGGGGCCAGTCGTTGGCTGCGACCGCCGCAATGCTCTGCGGCCGCCCGGCCACGCGGGCCGGCGCCTGCGAGGCTTCCTTCATCTGGTAGAGCCAGTAGTTGCGCAGAACGACCTCGACATAATGGCGCGTCTCGCGGAAGGGGATGCTCTCGATGAACAGCAGCACGTCGCCATTGTCGCGAACCCCGCCGTTGTTCCACTTCTGCACCGATCCCGGCCCGGCATTATAAGCTGCGACCACCTTGGGCAGCAGCCCCTGGGTGTGCGGGCTGTCGCGCAGCATCTCCAGATAGGATTGGCCATATTCCACGTTGAAGGTGGGGTCGGCCAGCATCTCGTCGCTGTGGGCCATGTCCATCGCCTTGGCGAGATCGCGTGCGGTGCCCGGCATGATCTGCATCAGCCCCTTGGCACCGACGCCCGAGCGCGCGGTGGTGATGAACTTCGATTCCTGCAGCGCATGGGCGAACACCAGCCCGCGGTCCACGCGCCAGCCGCGCACGGGGCTCCAGTCGGGCGTGGGCAGCCGGGCCGACATGGGGGGCATCAGCCCTGGCGGGGGATTCTGCGCCAGCCAATATTGCGTCGCCGGCAGGTTCAGACGGGCCGCCAGGCGCAGCACGGGCTCGTAGGTGTCGTTCGCAGTGGCCGCCGCCAGGTGCCTGAGCTCCCGGTCGGCAAGGCCCAGCTGGCCGATCTCTACCAGGGCGACCGCGCGGGAGGCGCCCGGATGCCCCTTGAGCGTGGTCCAGTCCGCTTGGATGAAATCGGGCTCGCGCCAGTCGAATCCAGTGTTCACGCCAAGCGCATAATTGGCGAGCAGGCCATAGAAGCCGTCCCGATCGCGGGCGACCGCGGCCTTCAGCCGCTCGGTCTGCATCCAGGGGCGCCCGGCCCGCACATGGCTGCGTGCGGCCCAATAGGCGGCTGCGGCCCTGAGGTCGGACGCGGCCGAATAGACCTGCGAGATGGAATCGAAATGCCGGGCGGCACTGTCCCAGTCGCCCAGGCGGAAGCTGGCGAGGCCCGCCGTCCAGTGCCCCATGGCGGCCCATTCGCCCTGGCCGTTGCCGGCCCGCGCGCCCAGCCGCTGCGCCATGCTGTCATCCAGCCCCAGATAGGCGTTCCAGGCCGCGCGCTGGGTCCATTCGCTGCGCACCTCGGCGGTCAGCGAGGGGCCATAGCGGCCGAGCAGGCTCTCGATCTCGGCCGGGTTGTCGGCGGCGATGGCGGCCTTGGCTGCGGTCGCAAAGGCCTCGTCCGTGCTGTTTTCCATCCGGGCACCACGCGGGCCCATGGGCGGCGTCAGCCGCACGGGCGTCAGCTGCTTGGTCCGCGCCAGCGGCGGCAGGTCAATTGCGCCCGCCTTCCGGGCAAGGCCCGCGATCAGGTGCGCCTGTGGCGCCTCGGGGTTCGCGGCCAGGAACTCGACAAGCCGCGTCAGCCCCGCATTCTGTCCCTGGGCGATCAGGATCTGCGCCTCGGCGGTGGGGTGCAGGTTGCCGCGCGGCATGGCGGCAAGATCGGCAGCGGCGGCGGTCACCTGCCCCTTGTCGATCGCGCGGAAGATCCGGGCATAGGCCTCGCGCTGAGCGGGCGACAGCTGGGCCGGGACCGCGCGTTCGGCCGCGGTGAAGGGCGAGCGGAGCGGGCTTGCGGTGACGTCGATCGTTTCCTGTGCGGTGGCGGGCTGTGCCGACAGCGCGGTGGCCGCAGCACATAGGAACCCGAAAAGACCCTTGGATGTCATTGCGAAAGCCTGTGTTTCAGCGCCAGCAAGTCGGCCCAGGCGTGTGCTTTTTCTTCTGGACGTCGAAGGAGATAGGCGGGGCTGAAGGTGGCCAGCGCAGGGACCGGGCCGGCCGCGGCATCGACCTCCAGCCACTGCCCGCGGATTCGGCTGATGGCGGTGCCGTTGCCGGTCAGCGCCTGCACCGGGTTGGCGCCCAGCAGCAGGATATGGCGCGGAGCGGCGAGGCGGATGTGCCCGCGGGTCAGTGCCAGGTCGGCGGCGATGTCG
>JBKDAC010000145.1:0-2425 GCA_046316515.1 Sandaracinobacter sp.
CTCAATGTGATGGATGCGGCCGTCTGCTGGATGGAGAACGGGCAGCAGCGCTCGATCTTCGCCTCGCGACTGCTGGCCTCCGAACGGATGGACACACAGGTGGGCCCCATCAGTGTCGAGGTGGTGGAACCGCTGAAGCGGCTGCGGCTGCGCCTGTCGGAAACCGAAGGGCTGGCGGCCGACCTGCTGTTCGAAGGGCGCCACGCCCCCATCGAGGAGCCCCGCTTCACCTGGCGCCAGGGCCCGCGCACCATCATGGACGTGACGCGGATGACCCAGAATGTCGCCGTCACGGGCTCGGTCACGGCCGATGGCACCCGTATCGACACCAATGGCTGGCGCGGCACGCGCGACCGCAGCTGGGGCATCCGCCCGATCGGCGCCGCCGACCTACAGCCCGCCGCGCCCCCGATCCCGCCCCAGTTCTACTGGCTCTGGGCGCCGATCAATTTCGACCGCCACGCCCTCTTCTTCCACACCAACGACGATGCATCCGGCACGCCCTGGAACCGCTCGGCCGTGCTCGTCGATCTGGACAGCGGCACCGAGACGAAGCTGGGCAGCCCGTCCTATGCCATGCCCTATCGCCCGGGCACGCGTCGCGCGGCGTCTGCCACCCTCACGGGCAACAGCGCAGACGGCCCCGTCACCGTGCGACTGACGCCGGGCGCCGAATTCCACATGCATGGCATCGGCTATGGCCATCCCAGCTTCGGCCACGGCGGCTGGCGCGGCGCGCTGGACGTGCAGACGGAACGCTTCGATGCCGCTAAGGCCGATGCCGCAAGCCCGCTTAACGCCCACCTCCAGGCGCTCGTCGCGGCCGAACTGACCCTGCCGTCGGGCGCGGTCCAACAGGGCCGCGGCGTGCTGGAGCAGCTGTTCATCGGGGCCCACGCCCCCTCGGGTTTCCGGGAGCTGTTCGACCTTGCCTGAGCTCGAGGACAGTCTCGCCGCCCTCCTCACCCGGCTTGACGGCAGGCCCACGACCGTGGACGAGCTCAGCCGCTTCCACGGCGGTGCCGCGCGGGAAACTTGGCGCCTCAGGGCCAGCAGCGCGCAAGGGCAGCGCTGGCTCGTCATGCGGCGGGACCCGGCCTCCAGCCTGATCGACACATCCCGCGCCGCCGAATTCCACGTCCTTGCCCGTGCCCACGCCGCCGACCTGCCAGCGCCGCAGCCGCTCCACCTCGACACGGACGGCACCGACCTTGGCGCCCCGGGTTTCCTGATGGCGGAAATCCCGGGCGGCAGCGCAGCCTCTCCGTTCGAGCCCGACACCTATGGCACCGCTGCCGCCGAGACCGGCAAGGCCCTCTTCATCGCGCTCGGCCGCCTCCACGCCCTTGCGCCCGACGCGGCAGATCGCGCCGCCCTCCCCCACCAGGATGCCGCCGGCCGCCTTGCCCACTGGAAGGCCGAGATCGCCGCCCACAGGCTGCGCCCCGAACCGATTGCCGAGGCTGCCTGCCGCTGGCTGGAGGCCAATATTCCCCCGCCGTCGGGCCCGGAGGCGCTTGTCCATGGCGACTTCCGCTCGGGCAATTTCCTGGTCGACGACCAGAATCGTCTGCTCGCCATCCTCGACTGGGAAATGGCCCATATCGGCGATCCGATGGAGGATCTTGCCTGGGTGATGGACCCTCTGTGGGGCCATGGCATGGCGGGCGTGGTGGCGGGCACCTGCACCCGGGACGTGGCGATCGCCGCCTGGGAAGCCGAATCCGGCCGCCGCTTCGACCAGCAGAACTGGGCCTGGTGGCAGCTGTTCTCGGGCTTCCAGGGCCTCGCCATCTGGATCACCAGCAGCTTCGAGGTGGCGCATGGCCGTACTGCCGACCCGGCGATGATCTTCGCCGGCATCTATCCCTACCGCTTTCACAACTGGATGGTCGCCCGGCTGCTGAAGGATCTGGCGGCATGAGCCTCGACCTCACCCAATCGCTCGGCAGCCTCGCAATGGGCCAGGCCATGCTGGTCGCCCCAACGCTCGGCGAAAGCTACACCGGCAAGACCGCCGGCTCGATCGCCTTTCTCCTCTTCATGCTGGCCAATGGCATCGAGGACCGGCTCGCACGGCGTGAAGCCTTTGCCCGCAGGCTCGAGTCCCTGCTGGCGGCCGCCCCAGATGATGCGCGCGCGCACGCCGAAGTCGCCAATGCGCTGGCTGCCGCTGCCGGTGCGGCCGAAGACGGCCAACGATTCGACCGGCTGATGGGTGCACTCGCCGCACTCCACGCCTGGGCCGACTCCGCCGACGCGAAGCTGGCCGCCCGCTGCCGTGATTTCCTTCTCGACTGGGCCGAGAGCGAACGGCTCGACATCCCCGTGCTCCCGGCGTGAGAAGCCAGCCGATGCGCCGGGCGCTTGACCCGGGGCGGGAACAGGTGCGAGAGCCCGCGTTCAGAATTCGGCAACCGAAGCT
>JBKDAC010000146.1:0-7247 GCA_046316515.1 Sandaracinobacter sp.
CGGCCGTGCGAGCCCGATCGGCGAGCGGTGCTGCAGTTGATCTGACGGCGTTCGCTAGAGGCCGAAGATCTGGGCCATTCGGTAGCGGCCGGGCGCTTTCCCCGCGAGCCAGCGGGCGGCCTTGACCGCCCCCTTTGCGAAGATGTCGCGCCCTTCGGCGAGATGGGCGAGTTCGATGCGTTCGCCTTCGCCGGCGAGCAGCACGCGGTGGTCACCTGCGGCCGAGCCGCCGCGCAACGTGGCAAAGCCGATGCCGCCGGCCCGCCTAGAGCCGGGCATATCCTCGTGCGGGGGAAGGCGCAGTGTTTCGAGCGGGGCGCCCCGGCCGCGGGCCGCGGCCTCGCCCAGGAAGAGTGCGGTGCCGGAGGGTGCATCAACCTTGTGGCGATGGTGCAGCTCGGCGATTTCGATGTCCCAGCCGGTGTCGAGCGCGCGGGCGGCCTGTTCGACGAGGGCGGCGAGCAGGGTGACGCCGAGCGAGGTGTTGGCGGCCTGGAGGACGGGGATATGGGCGGCCGCTTCGTCGATCAGGGCGTGATGCTGCGCACCGAGCCCCGTGGTGCCGATGAGGATTGCGGACTTGCCGTCCATCGCGGCTCGCAGATGTTCCTGCAGGGCTTGCGGAGTGGTGAAATCGATCAGCACGTCGGCCTTATGGGCGACGGGGGCCGCGTTGGCGCAGACGATGAGGCCATCGCCGACGACATTGCCGCACATCGGGTGGCCGGGCCGTTCGACCCCGCCGGCGAGCCAGCAGTCGGCGGCGGCCTGCACCTCGGTGATGATGGCCTGGCCCATGCGGCCGCCCGCGCCCAGAACGCCGATCTTGATCATGACTCTGCTCCTCTGCCGGGAGGTGCCTTGCGCAGAGCCGCTTTGCAAGTGCGGGGGTTGCAGCCCGGCGGGCGGCGTGCTGAAACATCAGCCATGATCCTGACCGCGCGGGCGCGCACGCCCCTTTCGCTGGCTGCCCTGGCAGCCCTGTTGCTGCAGACCCCGGCGCTGGCCGCCGTTGAGCGATATACGATCCTGACGAGCAGCCGGACCGTGGGCACATTGGTGGCGGATGTGAAGCCCGGCGCGGCGGGCGAGGCGGTGACGATCGCTTATGACTACAAGAATAATGGCCGGGGGCCGACGATCGCCGAGACCCTGCAGGTGAATGCGGCTGGCCTGCCCGAAAGCTGGACCGTGACCGGGGCCACGACGTTCGGGAGCAAGGTGGACGAAAGCTTCACCCTGGCGGGGGGCAAGGCGAGCTGGCGCGATGCGACGGGGCCTGGTTCGGCCGCAGCGACGGGGCCGGTGCTGTATGTGGCGCAGAGTGCGAGCCCCTGGGCACTTTCCTTGTATGCGCGCGCGCTGGCGAAGGCGGGTGGCACGCTGCCCGCGCTGCCCGGTGGGCAGCTGAAGCTGGACCGGGTTGCCAGCCTGGAGCTGAAGGGGCCGGCGGGTGCGGTGCCGGTGACGGCGCACACGGTGACGGGCATCGGGATGGAGCCCGACACGCTGTTCCTGGATGGCGCGCAGCGGATGGTTGCCTATGCAACCCCGGACTTTATCATCGTGCGCGAGGGGCTGGAGGGCGAGGAGGCCCGGCTGCGGGGCCTTGTGGCCGAATGGGACACGAAGCGGCTTGCGGGATACCAGAAGGCACTGGCGAAGACGCCTGCGGGGGACCTGAGGATCAGCAATGTGCGGATCTTCGACCCCGAGCGGCTGTCGCTTTCGGCGCCGTCATCGGTGCTGGTGCAGGGCAACCGGATCGTGGCGGTGGAGGGCGCGACGGCGCGCAAGCCTGGCGAGACGGTGGTGGATGGGGCCGGCGGGACGCTGTTGGCGGGCTTCCACGAGATGCACGCGCATCTGGGACAGTCGGACGCGCTCCTGAACCTGGTGGCGGGGATCACGACCGTCCGCGACATGGGGAATGATGACCCCGTGCTCGACCGGCTGGTGCAGCGGATCGAGGCGGGCGAGCTGGCCGGGCCGCGGGTGGTGCGGTCGGGCTTCATCGAGGGGAAGAGCAAGACCAACGCCCAGGCGACCGTGGTGGTGGACAATGAGGCCGACGCGGTGAAGGCCGTGCAGGACGCGGCGAAGCGCGGCGTGTTCCAGATCAAGATATACAACAGCATGAACCCGGCCTGGGTGCCGGCGATGATCAGGCAAGCGCATGCGTTGGGGTTGCGGGTCGCCGGGCATATCCCGGCTTTCACGACGACCGACGCGATGCTGGAAGCTGGTTATGACGAGATCACCCATTCCAACCAGCTGATGTTGAACTGGGTGCTGAAGGAGGGGGATGATACGCGCACCCTTCTGCGGATCACGGCGCTGAAGCGGTTCGGCGACTATGACCTGAACAGCCCGGCGGCGGTGAAGAGCATCGGCCTGATGAAATCGACCGGGGCCGCGCACGATCCGACACTGGTGATCATGGAGCTGGCGACCAAGGGGCGAAAGGGGAGCTTTCCGCCCGGCGCTGCCGACTGGGCGCCGCACATGCCGGTGGGCGTGCAGCGCGACCTCAAGCAGCCCTTGCTGGACATCCAGACGGCCGAGGATGACGCGGCCTATCGCGGGGCCTTTGACACCACGCTGGAGGTGATGCGCAAGCTTAATGCGCAGGGCACCTTGATCGTGCCGGGTACCGATCTTGGCGGCAGCTTCTGGCTGCACCGGGAGCTGGAGCTGTACACCCAAGTGGGCATGTCCAACGCGCAGGTGCTGCGGCGGGCGACCTGGGACATGGCGCGCTATATGGGGCGGGGCGATCGGTTCGGGGCGGTGCGGTCCGGGCTGGTTGCGGACTTCATCCTGCTGCCGGGCGACCCTGTTGCCGACATCAAGGCGATCAAGCGCATCGCCATGGTTGTGAAGGACGGCACGGTCTATTTCCCGGAACAGGCCTATGGAATGATGGGGATCAAGCCCTTTGCGCCGGCGCCCGCGGTTTCGGGGGCGGGCTTCCGGCCCTGACGATGGAATATTCCCGGATCGTCATCCTGACAGGGGCCGGCGTTTCGGCGGAATCCGGTGTGCCCACCTTTCGCGGGCCCGATGGCCTGTGGGAGGGGCACCGTGTGGAGGATGTGGCGACGCCGGAGGCCTTTCGGCGGGACCGGCGGCTGGTGCAGGCCTTTTACGACCAGCGGCGGGCGGCGCTGGGCCGGGTGGAGCCCAATGCGGCGCATCGCGCGCTGGCGCGGCTGGACGCGGAATGGCCGGGCGAGCTGCTGCTGGTGACGCAGAATGTCGACGACCTGCACGACAGGGCTGGGTCGAAGCGGCTGATCCATATGCATGGCGAGCTGAAATCGGCCTGGTGCCTGGCGTGCGACCGGCGGCATCGGTGGGAGGGGGCGCTGCTGGACGGGCCGGAATGCCCGGCGTGCGGATCGGCGGGGCACATGCGGCCCGACATCGTGTGGTTCGGGGAGATGCCCTACGACATGGCGCGGATCGAGCGGGCGGTGATGGCGTGCGATCTGTTCGTCAGCATCGGGACCTCGGGCAATGTCTATCCGGCGGCGGGGTTCGTGGACCTGGCGCGGCATGCGGGCGCGCGAACGGTGGAGCTGAACCTGGATCCCTCGATGACGAGCGACCGCTTCGGCGAGAGCCGGCTGGGGCCGGCGGGCGAGCTGGTGCCGACATTCGTGAACGAGCTTCTCAGCCAGCGTTAGCCAGTGCGTAGGCCTGGGTGCCGCGGGTGAGGACACGGTCGGTGGGGAGGATCGTGTCGATCGCGAGGTCGGGGAGCGATTCCAGACGTTCGTAGAGGGGTGCAAAATCGGTTTCGAGCGTTGTCTGCAGCAGATGTTCGAAGCTGGGGATGGTGAAATATGCCTGCTGGTAATCATCAATCCTGTATTTGGTGCGCAGCACGCGGGTGAGATCGAAGCCCAGGCGGTTGGGGCTGTCGCTGTCGAGCGCGAAGCGGGTTTCGCCGTGCGAGGAGACGAGGCCGGCACCGTAGATCCTGAGGCCGTCGGCGGTTTCGATGAGGCCGAATTCCACCGTGTACCAGTAGAGCCGGGCGAGCTTGTGGAGGGCGCTGAACTGGATGGAGCGCAGGCCACCTTCGCCATAGGCCTGCATGTAATCGGCAAAGACCGGGTTCGCGAGCAGGGGGACGTGGCCGAAGACGTCGTGAAAGACGTCGGGTTCTTCGAGATAGTCGATCTGTTCGGGCGTGCGCAGGAAGTTGCCGGCGACGAAGCGACGGTTGGCGAGATGGTCGAAGAAGACATCCTCGGGCACGAGGCCGGGGACGGCGACCACTTCCCAGCCGGTGAGCTTGCGGAGCCGATCGGAGAGGCGGCGGAAATCCGGGACGCCGCCGGCGCCGAGGTCGAGGCGGGTGAGGCCATAGAGGAATTCGGGCGCGGCGCGGTTTGGCAGCAGCGTGGTCTGGCGGGCGTAGAGCCTATCCCACAGGGCATGTTCGGCTGGCGTGTAGCTTTCCCACCCTTGCGAAATCGTCCAGTCGGCGGCGGCGTGCTGCGGTGGGGCGGCGAGAGCGTGGCTCATGATTGCCACCTTAGCACGTGGCAGGTGGATTTTTCGTTCAGAGTTTGGCAGGTTTCAGCGCGAGGCAAAATGTACGTTTCGTATAGAGGCTGAAATGGAATTACCTGTTTCACTGGACGCAGTCGACCGGCGGATCCTGGCGGCGCTGCAGCGCGACGCGGGGCTGTCGATGGCGGCGCTGGCCGAGGTGGCAGGGGCGTCGGCTGCGTCGTGCTGGCGGCGGGTGAAGGCGCTGGAGAGCGCGGGTGTGCTGAAGGGGGCGGTGCGGCTGGTGGAGCCGGCGAAGGTGGGGCGGGGGGTGAATGTGCTGTGCCATCTGCGGCTGCGGAATCACGAGCCGGCGACCGTGGAGGCGTTCCAGCAGCTGGTCGCGACTGAGGCGGCGATCCTGGATTGCTGGCGGATGTCGGGCGAGTGGGATTATCTGCTGCGGGTCGCGGTGGCGGATGTGGGCGACTATGACCGCTTCCTGATGCGGGGCGTGCTGGGGCATCCTTCGGTGCTGAGCGTGTCGTCGCACTTTGCGCTGAGCACGGTGAAGGCGGAGACGGCGCTTCCCGTGTGAAGGGGCGGGGCGTAACCTGCGGTGCATGATTCGCACCCTGATTGCCGCCCTGATGCTGTTCGCAGCGCCCGCCTACGCGCAGGAGGCCGCGCCCCCTGCTCCGCCGGCGCCGGCGAAGGTGTGGCGGACGGAGACCGTGCGGCTGGAGACGGCGGAAGGGCTGATCCTGATTGCGCTGGAGGTGGAGCGGGCGCCGATCACGAGTGCCAACTTTCTTCGCTATGTGGACCAGAAGAAGTTCGACGGGGCGACCTTCTATCGGGCGCTGAGCTTTCCCGGCCGGCCGGACCTGGGGCTGGTGCAGGGGGGCGCAAAATCAGACCCGAAGCGGCTGCTGCCGCCCATCAAGCACGAGCCGACGACGCAGACGGGGCTGAGCCATAGCGAGGGCGCGATTTCGATGGCGCGCGGCGCAGTGGGGAGCGCGCAGGGGGATTTCTTTATCATCCTGGGCAATCTGAACTCGCTGGATGCGAGCCCCGCGGCACAGGGGGACAATCAGGGCTTTGCGGTGTTCGGGCGTGTGGTCCAAGGGATGGACGTGGTGAAGAAGATTCTGGCCGCGCCGGTGTCGGCGACCGAAGGGGTGGGCGCGATGAAGGGGCAGATGATCGCGCAGCCGATCCCGATCAAGTCGGCGCGTCGCAGTCCCAAATGAGCGGCATCCGCCGCGGGCCAAAGTGAGCGCCGGCGCAGGGGCCTTTGACCCCGGGGCCGGTTGGGACGGCGGGAGCCTTGTTTCGGCCCGGTTTGGGGATGTCTATGCCTCGCGCGCTGGAGCCCTGGCGCAGAGCCGGGCGGTGTTTCTGGGCGGATGCGGGCTGCCGGCGCGTTGGGCGGGGCGGCGGCGCTTTTCGGTGGCGGAGCTGGGGTTCGGCACGGGGCTGAACATGCTGGCCGTGCTGGACGCCTGGGCGGCAACGCGGCCGCCGGGTGCAGCGCTGCACCTGTTTTCGGTGGAGGGGTTTCCGTTGGCACGTAGCGATGCCGCGCAGGCACTGGCAGCGCATGGGGAGCTGGCCGGGCTTGCCGACAAGCTGCTGGCGCAGTGGCCGGAGGGCGCGCGTGGGGTTCATCGGATCGACTTTCCGGGGCTTGGGGCGGTTCTGGACCTTGCGATCGGGGATGCGGCGGAGATGTTGGCCGGTTGGGACGCGGCGGGGGACAGGCAACGCCCTCCCGTTCCTCGTAAGACTGGGGGGGCGAGGACGGCGGTATTGTTTTGCCAGCTTTCTGGCCATTGGATCGCGTCGGCACTGAAGGCGAGGGGATCATTGGCTAGGGGAGAATGGAAGGGTTCTTCTACCAGCGCGAATTGGCCGTTATCGAAGGGAATTCCCGCTGCAGGGCGATCGAGGTAGAATCTCTCTCGGATTCCCCGTTCCGCTTGTTTTAAGGCCCGGTGGTGACAGTAGGGATTGTTCCCCCGGCGATCGAAGAAAACATGAGCCGTCCAACTACAACCACCGCGGCAGAGTTCGGCGAACTCGCAGGTTTTACAGAATCCCCAGAGATGATCGGTTCCCTTCGGGGTTCCCGCACCGAGGTTGAAGCGCAGTTCTTCGGCCTCTTCGATAATCTGGCGCAGGGAGCGATCGCGGATATTGCCCCCAGTATAGGCCGCGGTGGGAAGCGAGGGACAGCCTTTGATCGCTCCGTCGGCCTCGATACCCAGTGCCGCCAGTCCGGCACTACAGCCTTGCCAGAATGTCCACGCGTCCCCCCCGCGCAGTAAACGTTCGTAGGGACCGTAATAGCCGATATTGTTGCCCGGTTGTACGTCTACCCCCTCGCGTCGCGCTCGGTCGGTGACACGGGCGACCATCGGGTATAGTTCTAGGAGTTCGTAGGGTTGCAGGAGAATCTCCGAGTTATCGGCGGCGTTCCCCATCGGGACGGTTAACTGGATCTGCCAGGCAAATACGCCCGCATCGCGGATTTTTTCGTAGATTCGGGGAAATTCGGGGGCAGAAAGGCGATTGATCTGGGTATTGCAACCGAAGGGGATACCGGCTTGTTTGAGGTGGCCCATGGTGCGGAAAGCCCATTGCCACGAACCTGGTTTCCCCCGCAGGCGATCGTGGGTAGTTTCTAATCCGTCCACGGAGACGGAGACAACTTTGATCCCCGCGTCTTTCATCTTGTG
>JBKDAC010000147.1:0-2931 GCA_046316515.1 Sandaracinobacter sp.
CACCCCCAGAACGCCATGGCTTGCCCGACCGGACGGGAAGGGCTTGGTCGATACCTCCGATATCCGCCAGCGCGTTCCCAGTTTCGCCACCACCGCGTCCAGCGCGAGTGGCTCGATCAGCCGCGCGTAGCCGAACGGTCCCTCCAGCGCCTCATGCGGGCCCTCCAGCGCTGCTTCCGCGCAATCCACCGCCGTCACAGACGCCCGCGCCGCCACTGCAATCTGCAGCGGCAGCGCGACCGAGCCTTCGACATGCGCCTGCATCGTGCCCGCCGCCTGCGCCACGGCCAGCCCCAGCAGCCCGGCAAAGCGTTCGGCCGCCAGCCTGCGCAGGCGCCCCACCGCCAGCGCGGCCCCCACCACGCCTGCGGTTGCCGGGCGGAAAAACTGCATAGGCCCCGTCGCCGCCAGCCCCAGCACAACGGCAATCTCCACACCCACCGCCAGCGCGGTCAGAAAGGAGTCGGGGCTGGGGGGTCGCCGGTCGGCCTCGGCCAATAGCGCCGCCGTCACGACCGACAGCGCATGCACCACCGCCGGCTCGTGCACCGCATCCCATTCCAGGCAATGGATCGCAAAGCCGTTGAAAAAGGCAGCATCAGGCGCATTCGCGCGCCCACCGCCCAGCAGCCGGCACGGCCCGTCCGCAGACCAGCCCACCATGGCTGCCCGCAGCTGCCCAGCCGCAGGCGAAGCGGCGCCAGCAGCGCCGACCGCCAGCGTATCCGCCAGCAACCGCACCGCATCAGCCCGCACAGCCGACGGCAGCGCGTGGCAGGGGTCCGCCGCGAAGGCGAGGATCTGCGCCGTCGCTGTCACCGCAGCCAGTCCCCGACCAGCGCCAGCAGGTCCTCTACACTGTCGCCGGCGGCAACCGCCTCGGCCCGATCTGCCTCGGCCGCAGGCAACCCGCCCCAGGCCACCAGCGCCTCCAGCTTCGCCCGCATGCCCGCTGCATCCAGCGGACGTTCCGGGTCCCCCCGCGTGTCGGATAGCGTCACCTCTGCCCCGCCTGCCTGAAGCCGCGCGCCGAAATGCGCCGGATAGGCGGTCGTCAGCGCGACATCCTCAGCCACCGTCACCTGCGCCCTCAGCCGTGCGAGTGCCGCAATCGCCTCAGGCGTGAAGTCCTCAGGGCCGGCAGCCCGCCCGTCTGCAATCACGGCCACCGCGTGCTGCAGGGAGAATTTGGCGTCCGTTTCCGTCACGGGGTCGGGCCGGTCGCAGAAGCGGATCGCATCCGCATAGGTGGCGACATGGAACGGCGGCAGCAATTGCCCTGCCCGCCGCAACTCCAGCGCACAGTCGATCGCCGGATGGGCATGGCGGCAGGCGGCCCAGGGCTTCACGCTGATCTCGTGGATCAGCCAGCCGCCATCCGCCGCCCGACCCAGGGGGCGCGGCGCCTTCGTCATCGCGGCGTGCAGCCCCTGCGGCCCTTCCAGCACCGCCGCCGGACCGGTAAAACCGCCGCGCGCCAGCCGCGCCATCCACAGCCCTTCCAGCGCTGCGCGGGCGACATGCATGGATTTCGTCATGACGTCGGCGTGCCTGAGGTGCCACAGCCCGCCAGCCACCGATCCGGCATTGCCCAGCGCCCACAGTGTCTGGGCTTCCGGAAGCCCGAAGATCGAGCAGGCAGCCGCCGCACCGCCGAAGCCGCCGGCCGTGCTCGTCGGGTGCCACAGGCTGTAGTGATGCGTGTCCAGGCTGAGGCCGACAGCGATCATTGCCTCATAGCCGCGCACGGCGCCCGCCAGCAGTGCCTCCATCCCGCACCCGGTCTCGCGCGCGGCCGACAGCGCCGCCGGCCAGCTCACCGGCCCCGGATGCAGCAGCGCCGCCCGGTGCACATCGTCCATCTCCAGCACCGATCCCAGAAAGCTCACGCGCTCGAGGAGATCCGGCATGGCTCTCCGGCCGACCTCGGCTATTGCGGTACGCCGGGCGCCCGCCACGCAGTCCAGCCAATCCAGCAGGGCCCTGCGCGCCCGCGCGCACTCGCCAAGCCCCACCGGCTGCGCTAATGTCCGGACAAGTTCCTCCAGAAGAGGGGTGCTACCGGTCATTGCGCTAACGCCCGACCGGCCGAGGACTGATGCGGGAGCAAGGTTTGGCAAGCGCGGCTGACATCGACCGTCGCGGAAGCGCCGAAGGGCCCCGCTATCTTCTGCTGGCTGCCGAACTGCGGGATGCAATCCTTTCCGGCAAGCTCGGCACCAAGGACCAGTTCCCGACCGAAAGCGCGCTCTGCCGCACTTACGGCGTCAGCCGCTTTACGGTGCGCGAGGCCCTCCGGCGGCTCCAGGCCGAAGGGCTGATCGCCCGGCGCCGCGGCTCGGGAACCGTCGTCCAGCCGGCGGCGGCCCGCGGCGGCGCCCTGCACCAGCCACTCTCCAATGTGGGCGAGATTCTGCAATATGCGCGAGACACCCGCGCGACCTACACGGCCGAAGGCCGCATGACGCTGCCCCGCGCCATCGCCGAGCAGATTGCGGGCGACACCGACGGCCGCTGGTTCCGCTTCCGCGGCATCCGCACGCGTGAGGGGGACGACCTGCCGATCGCCGTGACCGATGCCTATATCCACGGCCGCCACGCAGAGGCGGTCGCCCGGATCGACCCGGCGCAATCCACCCTCTTCCGCCAGCTCGAGGACACTGCCGGGCTTGCGGTCCACAAGGTCACGCAGGACATCCAGGCCGTCTCCGCCGGCGCCGCCATTGCCGAAGCGCTGGGCATCCCCCGCCGTTCGGCAACGCTCAGGATCCTGCGCTGCTATTTTGACCAGAAGGGCCAGCTGTTCGAGATCTCGGTCAGCCATCACCCGGGCGACCGCTTCGCCTACAGCATGCACATCGACGTCGACGGCTGACCGCCCGGCGCGCGCCGCCGCCGCCCGCATCACGCCCCGCCGCCACCGGCGCCGAG
>JBKDAC010000148.1:0-5647 GCA_046316515.1 Sandaracinobacter sp.
TGCCGACCGCTGCACCCGCAGAATCCCGCCGCCCTTCCCTTATTCGCACCCACGCGCTATGGCGCCCGTGCGCCGCCTCTGGGGCGACTGCCGCGCCCCAAGGAATGCCTTCTTGCCCTTTTCCGACCTGCACCTGTCCGACGCCCTCCTGAAAGCCGTAGCCGACAGCGGCTATACAGAGCCGACTGCCATCCAGGCGGCCGCAATCCCCCCCGTCCTGATGGGGAAGGACCTGATCGGAGTCGCACAAACGGGCACAGGAAAGACCGCCAGCTTCGTCCTGCCCATGATCGACATCCTGGCCGAAGGGCGCAGCCGCGCCCGCATGCCGCGCAGTCTGATCCTGGAACCCACCCGCGAACTCGCCGCCCAAGTCGCCGAGAATTTCGAGAAATACGGCAAGTACCACAAGCTCTCGATGGTCCTCCTCATCGGCGGCGTCGCCTTCGGAGACCAGGACAAGGCCCTCGAAAAGGGCGTCGACGTCCTCATCGCCACCCCGGGCCGCCTGATGGACCAGCACGCCCGCGGCAAGATCCTGCTCTCGGGCGTCGACGTGCTGGTGATCGACGAGGCCGACCGCATGCTCGACATGGGCTTCATCCCCGATGTCGAGAAGATCTGCACCTTTCTGAAGCCCGAACGGCAGACCCTGCTCTTCTCGGCCACCATGCCGCCGCCGATCAAGAAACTGGCCGACCGCTTCATGACCAACCCCAAGATGGTCGAAGTCAGCCGCCCGGCCACCACCAACGCCGACATCGCCCAGAGCATCGTCCTCACCGACAGCCGCTCCAAGCGCGACGTGCTGAAAGACCTCATCCGTTCCGACGATGTCCGCACCGGTATCATCTTCTGCAACCGCAAGACGACCGTTCGCGACCTCGCCGCCAGCCTGAAGCGCAGCCGCCTCAAGGTTGGCCAGATCCACGGCGACATGGAACAGGCCGAACGCATCCGCGAGCTCGACCGCTTCAAGGCCGAGGAAATCAACATCCTCGTCGCCTCCGACGTCGCCGCCCGTGGGCTCGACATCAAGGGCGTCAGCCATGTCTTCAACTACGACGCGCCCTGGCACCCGGACGACTATGTCCACCGCATCGGCCGCACAGGCCGCGCCGGCCAGAAAGGCGTCGCCATCACCCTGGTGACCCCCGAAGACGCCGAAGCCATAGCCCAGATCGAGAAACTCACCGGCCAGACCATCCCGCGCCGCAAGGCCGACGCCGGCAAGGCCGCCTTCGCCACCGAAAACGCCCCCGCCGACGAAAGCCGGGCCGCAGACTCCGAACCCCGCACCCCCCGCAACCGCCGGGGCAGCGCCAAGCCGAAACCCGCAGAAGCCACCCCCGCCGAACCGCGCGCAGAGCGGCCTGCGCGCGAAGACCGGCCCCAACGCGCCGAGCGCGAAGCGCGACCGCAACAGTCCGAGGGCGAAGCACGGCCTCAACGCGACGAACGCCCCCAACGTGCCGAGCGCGAAGACCGCCGCCCCCGCCGCCCCGAGCGCGAAGCGCGACCGCAAAATGCAGAGCGCGACCGCCCCTCACCCCACCACGTCGACCGCGACGACAGCGGCCCGACAGGCCCCGGCTTCGGCGAAGAAGGCGTCCCCGCCTTCCTCCTCGTCTCCGCCCGCAACTAAAAGCTAGGGGTAGTCAGCCTCCGGCGGCTCGGGCTTCGCCCGAGACCCAGCAGGGAAATGATTTCCCTGCACCCTCGGAGAATTCCGTCATCCTAGCGGCACCGCAGGCCAGCGAAGCTGAACGCTGGAATCTAATGCCAACCTAGCCCTGCCTGCGGCGCTTGGTTGCTTGCTCTACATGCACGGTCTGCTTTCGACCTCGTTTCTGACAGTCCCCTATTGCCTATCGCGCAATGGTATGAAGGACATCCAGATTTTGCTCCAAGCCTCTTGCACACTTGCGGTTGTCATTGCGTGACCGAGAGCTGCACGGATCGGAAGCGGAGTTTCGCAAGGCCCGATGATGACCCTATTGATGAGCGTTTCCGGCGCGGCACCCATAACACCAACTTCAGGGTCATCTTTGAGTGCCACCTTCACGACCTGTTGTGGAATGCCCCCCACTGTCTCGGTTGAAATGTCGATCCACGGTGATGCACCGTCGATTGAAGGTGAGTGAAACACTCTCCACTCCCGCTCCTCTTTGAAGCCGGGGTGTTTCGTAGCAAGAACGAATGACCTGAAGGCGTAGAAAAAATGGTTCAGTATCAGCTGCCGGTCGATCTTGGTTATTGCACTACCCGCATCCATGATGGCTGCTGCCCAGCTCTGGAACCACTGTACGAATTGATCCCGATCTCGATACACGACCGGCATCGAGTAAACTGCCATTGCGTGAGTGTCCGAAAGAAAAGTAGTGGTGTTCAGAACCAGCGCCACGCCTGCGCGCCCACCATAGGCTCTCCACATGGATAGCCGCCCATAGTTATCCTCATCGTCATCATGCTCAGATAGACAAATCATATAAGTATCGTCAGTCATGCTTGATGCATGATCGTTAAACGTGCTTTCGATCTCCGTCTTGATACCCTGCCAGTTCAAATCTAACCATTCCTGAAGATTCACTCCAGCGGTAGAGTTCCAAGCTGCTTGTAAACATTCCAGCCCATGGCGCATTTCAGAGTAATCATTCATCAGGTGCGCATTTCTGAGCCAGACCTGCTTTCCAGAGATAATCTTGTAAGCATTATCTGCAGATGTGTAATGGACTAGCCGAGAGCCGCCTTTGAGACGTTCAACGCGCTCGATCAGGTGTGATACAAAAAGGTTCATCAGAGCTTGGTCATCCATAGGCTTTGGCATGGCTTCAAATTTTGCCGTGCACAACAGGGGAATATCCGGTGTGAATACGCACACTTTATAGTGTAGCGGCAGAAACTCACCCCAACTCGGACATGCCTCCGCGCCGAAGCCCCAGTTAATCCTTGGCTCCAGATCGCGCCCAGGTGACGTGTCGAAAAGCAGCATCCCATTCCCGAGGGTGCAGGGAAATCATTTCCCTGCTGGGTCTCGGGCAAAGCCCGAGCCGCCGGAGGCCCAAACCCTCCGCTCGCCTAGCCTTTTGCCGAGCGCCGATTTCCCGCCCGCCCGCGCTACACCGCTTCCCAAGCAAACGGAGGCACGCGCATGGCTTATGAGCACATCACCTGGACCGAGGAAGACGGCGTCGCAGTCTTGACGATCAACCGGCCCGAGCGGTTGAACAGCCTGAACACGGATGTGATCCGCGAGATGATCGATGCGGTGGACAAGATCCGGGACGGGATTTCGTCGGCGCGCTGCCTGGTGCTCACGGGCGCCGGCCGTGGCTTCTCCAGCGGCGCCGACCTTGGTGGCGGTGGTGCCGGCGGCGGTGGCGGCGGTGGTGGCCCGATCGATGCCGGCAAGGTGCTGGAAACCCATTTCAACGTCCTGCTGGAGCGTCTGTTCGCGCTGCCCGTGCCCTTCGTCACGGCGGTGAACGGCCCGGCGGCCGGCGCCGGCTGCTCCTATGGGCTGGCGGGCGACATCATTGTCGCCGCGAAATCCGCTTATTTCCTGCAGGCCTTCGTGAACATCGGGTTGGTGCCGGATGTCGGCTCCACCTGGATGCTGCCGCGCATGATCGGCCGGGCGCGCGCCACCCGCATGATGATGCTGGGCGAGCGGATTCCGGCGGCCCAGGCTTATGAATGGGGTATGGTCTCGGAAGTGGTGGACGACGCCGAGCTGATGGCGCGCACCATGGAGATCGCGAAGAAGCTCGCCGCCGGCCCGACGAAGGCGCTCACCCTCATCCGCACCGGCATCCGCGACTGCATGGACAAGTCGCTGACCGAGGCCCTGATGGTGGAGCGGCGCAACCAGATGCACGCCGGCCGCAGCGCGGACTTTGCCGAAGGGGTGATGGCCTTCCTGCAGAAGCGGCCCGCCAGTTTCACTGGCAAATGATGGAAAGGGCCCGCGCCAGCGGGCCCGCAAACTTCAGCGGCAAATAGGCCGCACTTGTGTTTTCATGCCCCGGGCAGCATTGCCCGGGGCATGACTGACCACCGCGCCCTTCGCGACGCCTTCGGCTGCTTCGCCACCGGAATAACCATCGTCACCAGCTTCGATGAGGGCGGAACTCCCGTCGGCTTCACGGCCAACAGCTTCACCTCCGTCAGCCTTGATCCGCCGCTGCTGCTCGTCTGTCCCGGCAAGTCCGCCTCCAGCCTGCCCGCCATTCGCAAGACCGGCCTGTTCGGCGTCAGTGTCCTCTCCTCCGGCCAGCGCGCGGTTGCCGAACGCTTCGCCAAGCGCGGTGTCGACCGCTTTGCCGAGGGCGAGTGGGTGGAATCCGAATCCGGCATCCTGCTGCTGGAGGGCGCATGCGCGAACTTCGCCTGCAAGCTGGCCCAGGATATCGACGCCGGCGACCACCAGCTCCTGCTGGGCCGCATCGACAGCTTCCGCTCGGCCCACGACCGCCAGCCGCTGATGTACCTCAAGGGCGCCTACTGGGAGAGGGGCTGACTTTGCGCTCACGGGCGAAGCCCTCCGCGGGGGCGCGGCACTGGCCGCGGCGCGCGGTCGCGCTTGCGGGCCGTTCGCCCGATTCAGGCGGTGGCCGGCTTCGGCGCCGGCTGCTTCAGCGCAACCACCATCCCCACCAGCGCCAGCACGCACCCGGCCACTGCCATCGCCGTCCAGTAGAAATCCTCGACAAGGGTCGAAATCGCCATCGCGATGATCGGGATCAGCACCCCGGTCCAGGCGGCCTCCGCCGGCCCCATCTGCCGCACCAGGTCGAAATAGATGGCAAAGGCCAGCGCACTGGCGACGACACCAAGATAGAGGAATCCCAGCCAGTAGGTGGGCGACGGATCAAACTGCGGCGGGCCGGCAATCGCCGTCGCGATCACCGCATTGATCGATGCCCCGATCAGCATCGCCCAGCCCAGGCCCGTCACAGGCGGGAAGGTCAGTGCCTTCGGGCTCGCCTGCATCACATTGGCGATGCTCGCCGACAGGATCCCCGCCACCACAAGGCCCAGCCCCAGCATTGTCTCTGCCCGGGTGCCCGGCAGGGACAGCTGCTGCGCAAACAGCAGCCCCACCCCCAATATGCCCAGCGCCGAACCCAGCGCAAAGCGCCCGCTGACCTTCCGCCCCAGAAAGGCCCAGGCCAGGATCGCATTCGGCACCATCAGCAGCGCAAACGCGACCGCCGGAATGCCCGACGGGATGTAGAGCTCGGAGCGATAGACGAAGTTGAAGTTCATCACGAACTGGAACAGCCCCAGCACCATTAGAAAGGGCAGGGCATGGCGCGGCACCGTCAGCGGCAGGCCCTTCAGCGCGCACCAGGCCAGCAGCGCCACTCCGCCGGTCGCAAACCGATAGGTAACCGACCAGCTGGGGTTCACGCTGCCCAGCTGGAACTTGATGACGATCCAGGTCGTCCCCCAGATCAGAACGACGGTCGCGAACTGCAGGATCGCGCGGCCGCTCATCCCAGCCGCGCGATCGCAGCCGCCAGTGCATCGATCGCGGCGTGCCTCTGGTCCCAGCGCACCACGAAGCGGGCAGCTTTCGGGCCCGCCCGCTCCCAGTCATAGAATTCAATGCCGTGCGCGCGCAGCGCCTCCCGTGCGGCTGCCG
>JBKDAC010000149.1:0-5049 GCA_046316515.1 Sandaracinobacter sp.
TGCGGCCCCCGCCCCCTTCATCTTGCCGAGGCACCCCAGCCCGCCGCCCTGCCCCCGGCATCCACCAGCCACAGGCCCCGGAAGGTCATCCCAAGAAGTATCCGGTTCCACGCTGCATCCAGACGAAAGCCGACAGCACGGGGGAAACACCCGCAACGGCGAGTAGTGCCATCATGGCAACCGACGCCGCCTCGCCATGGGCGTGCAACAGCCGCCACAGCAGCAGCGGCAACAGCAGGAATACGAGCTGGTTCACCAGCAGGCCAAGAAGGCCGAGCCGGTAGAAGCCAATGTCGAGCGCGATCAGGCGCACATTCTCTGCGGTGTCGCGCCCAAGCGACAGGGACGCCGGCACAAAGGCAAGCGCAAACACCCCCGTCAGCACGACGACGAGATACATGAGCCCGGCTTGCCGGGCCGGCGACAGCACGCTCACTTCGCTGACGTCAGGGCCGCCTTCAGGCCGGGCGCATATTCGGCGCCATGCGGCACCTTTGCGCTCGACGCCGCGACCGTGCCGCCGATGGGCTCGGCCCGGCCGCCGATGCACTGGCTCAGGAAATTCTCCGTCACCGCCATGAAGGCGATGTTGTTCTCCGGCCGGGCAAAGCCATGGCCTTCGTCGGGGAACAGCACATAGGTCACGGGAATGTTCTTGGCCTGCATCGCCGCCACGATCTGGTCGCTCTCGGCCTGCTTCACCCGCGGGTCATTGGCCCCCTGCCCGATCAGCAACGGCTTCACGATCCGGTCCGCATGGCTCAGCGGCGAACGCTCCTTCAGCCAGGCCTTGCCGGCCTCGGTGTCGGGGTCACCCATCCGCTGGATCAGCTGCTTGCGGAAGCTTTCCCAATAGGGCGGCACAGTGGACAGCAGCGTCACCAGATTTGACGGCCCCACGATGTCCACCCCGCAGGCAAAGGTCTCGGGCGTGAAGGTCAGGCCCGCCAGCGTCGCATAGCCGCCATAGCTGCCGCCCATGATCGCGACCTTCTTCGGATCCGCCACGCCCTGCTGTACGGCCCAATTCACGGCGTCCAGCAGGTCGTCGTGCATCTTCTTGCCCCACTCGCCATTGCCGGCGTTGGTGAAGCCCTTGCCGAAGCCGGTCGAGCCCCGGAAATTCACCTGCAGAACCGCATAGCCGCGGTTCGCCAGCAGCTGCGTCTCGCGGTCGAAGCCATAGCCATCGCGCGCCCAGGGCCCGCCATGCACCAGCAAAACCATCGGCAGCGGCTTCGCAGGCCTTGCGCCCGCCGACACAGGCAGCGTCAAATAACTGACCAAAGTCTTGCCATCGCGCGAACTGATCTCCACCGGCCGCATCTCGGCCAGCGGCGCGCCGGCCAGCTCAGGCCGGCTGTCGAACAGCTTTACCAGCGATTTCGCCTTGCGGTCATAGAGATAGGTGGACGACGCCGCGGTCGAATTGTCGCTCGCCACCACCCACTTGTCGTCCGCATCCGTCCGGCTGCTCAGCGCCCAGCCCTTCAGCTGCGCGTCCAGAAAGGCGACATCGTCCTTCACCGCCGGGTCCAGCACGGTCCATTGCGGCTTCAGATAGTTCACCGACACGGCTTCCAGCTTGCCGGTCATCGGGTGGATCAGCACATTGTCCACATCAGCGCGCGGGTCCTCGGCCAGCTTGGTCATCCGGCCCGTCTCGAAGTCCATCGCAAACGCCGCCGCCGTGTCGCGCCCGCGCGCATCAATCCAGTACAGCGTCTTGCCATCTGCCGAGAAGCCGAAAGCCTGCGTCGTCTGGCTGTCGTCCAGCCCGTGCGTCACGAAGGGCTCGGCGCCGATGGCACCATCGACGATGCGGAAATAGTCCTGCCCACCGGCGGCATTGGGGCGGATCGCCACGCGCAGCTTCAGCTCCTCGTCCGAGATGAAGCCGGCATAGCCCTCGTTCTTCTGCACCAGTGTCAGCTTGCCGGTCTTCAGGTCCAGGGAATGCACATCGTGCCAGCGCGGGTCACGATTGTTCAGCCCCACCAGCACCCGGTCGGTGTGCTTGTTCGACGTGCCGACGATCTGCGCCGTGGTCTTCTCGAACGGGGTGAAGTTCACCGGGTCGCCGCCTGCCAGGCGCACCCCGAACAGCGCGAAATCCTCGTTCCCGCCGACATCATTGATATACATGATCATGCTGCTGTCGGGCGCCCAGAAATGCTGGCGAATGGGCCGCTTGGCCTCCTTGGTCAGCACCCGCGCATCCGAAGGGTTCGAGGCCGGCGCCACCCACACGTTCAGCACACCATTCGAAGGGGCGATCCAGCTCAGCCATTTCCCGTCAGGGCTCAGCCGGCCCTGCACCTTCGTCGGGTTTCCGAACAGCTTGTCACGCGCGATCAGGGGGGTCTCGGTCATCTTGGCTCCGGAATTGGGGGTTTGGGCAAAGGCAGGCGCGCAGGCAAGCAGCGCGAAGCCGGCCAGAAGAACGGTCTTCATCTTGAGTGTCTCCCGGTTGTGGGCGCGCCGACCCCCTCAGCCCGGCACGTGGAAGGGGGATAGCAAGAAGGCGGCCGCAGGCAAAGCCTGCGAGTCCGCCCATGAGAAGAAGAAAGAAAGGTTGCGGGCGAAGCCCGCTCGTCGAACATGACAAAAGGGCGGGGGTTTCCCCCCGCCCTTTCGCATGTCGGCCGTGATTTCGGCGAGTCCGCCGACTAGCGCTGCGCGCTAGCGGCGGCCGCCTTCATCAAAAGTCCATACCGCCCAGGCCGCCCATGCCACCCGGCATGCCGCCGGCAGCCGGCTTGTCTTCGGGCAGGTCGGCGATGGTCGCCTCGGTGGTGATCAGCAGGCCCGCAACCGAAGCTGCGTCCTGCAGGGCCGTGCGGACAACCTTGGTCGGGTCGACGACGCCGGCCGCAACCAGATTCTCATACACTTCGGTCTGCGCGTTGAAGCCCATGGTCGGGTCGTTGCCTTCCAGCAGCTTGCCCGACACCACCGCGCCGTCGTGGCCGGCGTTGGCCGCGATCTGGCGAACCGGGGCCTGCAGCGCACGACGAACAATGTCGATGCCGCGGGTCTGGTCTTCGTTCACGCCCTTCAGGCCTTCCAGCGCCCGGGTGGCATAGAGCAGCGCCGTGCCGCCGCCGGGAACGATGCCCTCTTCGACAGCCGCGCGGGTCGCGTGCAGCGCATCGTCAACCCGGTCCTTGCGCTCCTTCACTTCCACTTCGGTCGAACCGCCGACCTTGATCACGGCAACGCCGCCGGCCAGCTTCGCCAGCCGCTCCTGCAGCTTCTCGCGGTCATAGTCGCTGGTCGTCACTTCGATCTGAGCGCGGATCTGCTCCACACGGCCCTTGATGGCGTCGCTCGAACCGGCGCCGTCGACGATGGTCGTGTTGTCCTTGTCGATGGTGACCTTCTTGGCCTGGCCCAGCATCTGGAGGTTCACATTCTCCAGCTTGATGCCCAGGTCTTCGCTGATCATCTCGCCAGCGGTCAGGGTCGCGATGTCTTCCAGCATCGCCTTGCGGCGATCACCGAAGCCCGGCGCCTTCACAGCCGCAACCTTCAGGCCACCACGCAGCTTGTTGACCACCAGGGTCGCCAGCGCTTCGCCTTCCACGTCTTCGGCAATGATCAGCAGCGGACGACCCGACTGCACCACGGCTTCCAACACCGGCAGCATCGCCTGCAGGTTCGACAGCTTCTTCTCGTGGATCAGGATATAGGGGCTCTCAAGCTCCACCTGCATCTTTTCCGCGTTGGTGATGAAGTAGGGGGAGAGGTAGCCGCGGTCGAACTGCATGCCCTCGACAACGTCGAGTTCGAAGTCGAGGCCCTTGGCCTCTTCCACGGTGATCACGCCTTCCTTGCCGACCTTTTCCATCGCCTCGGCGATCTTCTCGCCGACAACGGTGTCGCCATTGGCCGAGATGATGCCGACCTGAGCGATTTCGGACGAGTTGGCGACCGGCTTCGAGCGGGCCTTCAGATCCTCGACCACCTTCAGAACGGCAAGGTCGATGCCGCGCTTCAGGTCCATCGGGTTGATGCCGGCGGCCACCGACTTCAGGCCTTCGCGCACGATCGCCTGGGTCAGGACGGTCGCGGTCGTGGTGCCGTCACCGGCAACGTCGTTGGTCTTCGACGCCACTTCGCGCACCATCTGGGCGCCGATGTTCTGATACTTGTCCTTGAGCTCGATTTCCTTGGCGACCGTCACACCGTCCTTGGTGATGCGCGGCGCACCGAAGCTCTTCTCAATCACGACGTTGCGGCCCTTCGGCCCAAGCGTCACCTTCACCGCATCGGCAAGGATGTCCACACCCTGCAGGATGCGCTCGCGGGCGTCCCGCCCGAACTTCACTTCCTTGGCTGCCATCTCGTATTTCCTCTTCAACAAAATCCATCGCCCCGGACTTGCCTGCCCTCGCGGAAGCGGGGGATCCGGGACCTCGTGCCGTCCGAAAATCCGCGGTGCCGACAGCCAATAGCCATCAGCAGTCCGGCGTTTCTCAGGCGGCCTTCTTCACTGCAGCGGCCCCGTGGATCACGCCCAGGATGTCGCTTTCCTTCATGATGATCAGGTCTTCGCCGCCGACCTTCACTTCCGTGCCCGACCACTTGCCGAACAGGATGCGGTCACCGACCTTCACGTCCATGGCAATTCGGTCGCCATCCTCGTCCTTGGCGCCCAGGCCCACGGCGACGACTTCGCCTTCCTGCGGCTTTTCCTTGGCCGTATCCGGAATGATGATGCCGCCGGCCGTCTTTTCCTCGGCCTCGATGCGGCGAACGAGCACGCGATCGTGCAGGGGCGTGAAATCCACCATATTGGTCCCTCTTCGGTTCGCTTCAGGTTGAAACCCGACCGCGCGGCGCGCCGCCGGCCAGACTTTAGCACTCACCCATGGAGAGTGCTAACACAGTCGAGATAGGATCGCCCCGCCGGCCGGTCAAGACGTGGCGCACCATGAATTTTTCGTGAAGCCGCAGCAGCGGCTGCGCGTCTACTGGCCCGCGAGCGCCCTCTGCCCCTGCGCCGCGCCCGTGTCGGGAACCGTCTCACCGTCCCGATCCCTGATC
>JBKDAC010000150.1:0-6032 GCA_046316515.1 Sandaracinobacter sp.
GCTGAAATACTCCTCCGCCTCCAGCACCTCGGTGCGCTGCAGGTGGCGGATCTCCACCGCCAGCCGCTCGATCGAGCTGGCGATCACGCCCAGCGTCGCAAAGAACATCGCATGCCGGTCGCGTGGGATCACCTGGGTGGAGATCGGCTCCACCACCAGCCCCATCTTCGCCGCCACATGGGCCTCGACCGCCGGATCGATGTTGGCGAACGTCCCTACCGCGCCCGAAATCGCGCAAGTCGCGATCTCCGCCCGCGCCGCCACCAGCCGCGCGCGGCAGCGGTCGAACTCCGCATAGGCCTGCGCCAGCTTGAAGCCGAAGGTCACGGGCTCGGCATGGATCCCGTGGCTCCGCCCCATCGACGGCGTATATTTGTATTCCAAAGCCCGCGCCCGAGTCGCCGCCAGCAGCGCATCCATGTCGGCCAGCAGTATATCGCTTGCGCGCGCCAGCTGCACCGACAGGCAGGTGTCCAGCACGTCCGAGCTCGTCATTCCCTGGTGCATGAACCGGGCTTCCTCGCCCACTTGTTCCGCCACCCATGTCAAAAAGGCGATCACGTCATGCTTGGTCACCGCCTCGATGGCGTCGATCGCACCCACGTCGATCACAGGCTTCGTCGCCCACCAGCGCCACAGCGCATCCGCCGCCGCCTGCGGCACCACGCCCAGCTTTGCCAGCGCTTCGGTCGCATGCGCCTCGATCTCGAACCAGATGGCAAAACGGGTCTGCGGCTGCCAGATGGCAACCATGGCAGGGCGGGAATAGCGCTGGATCATGGCGCGAGGCCCTACCCGTCGGTTATCCCATCTGCAACCGCTTCTGCCCGGCTGCCACCCGCGCCCGCTGCACCCCAGAGAGCTTCGCGGCCCGGCCCGTCACAGGCACCGTAAAGCGCCACTCGCAAACCGCCTGCGCCGGCGTCAGCACCACCTGCATATACCCGCGGTTGCTCATGTCGGCCCACCTCAGCGTTGGGTTCGCCTGCATCAGCGCGCCCGCCACCGCCGACGGCGGCGCCTTCAGATAGGTCTCGAACCCGGGCGAACTCACCGACTGGCCGGCAAACTCCACGCCCGCCGGCCGGCCATCGTTCACCAGGTCGTTCGCCCAGGCGTTGTGGCTGTCGCCCGACAGCACCACCAGGTCGATCCCGTTCCGCTGCGCAGCCGACAGCACCCGCGCCCGCGCCGCCGGATAGCCGTCCCACGCGTCCAGGTTCATCGGCAGCCCCAGCTTCGCGGCCAGCTCCGACGCACCCAGAAAAGCCGCCACCTGCGCCGAGGGATTGGGCCCGGCCAGCTGCGAAGCGCCCTGCGGCATATTCACCTTGCCCATCACCACCTGCTGCCCCAGAACCTGCCAGCGCACCCCGCGCTTCGCGGCCGCCTGCATCTCGGCAAACAGCCAGGCTTCCTGCTCGGCCCCCAGCAGCTGCCGGTTGCCGGCCACCCACTGCTCGTCGCGCAGCCGCTTCATCGCCGTCATCGTGTCGGGCCCGCGCTTGATCGCGACGGCCAGGTCCAACGGCTCGTCACGGCCCGAAATCCGCGTGTCGATCCGGTACAGCGTCGCCAGCCGGCCGATGTCATACTTGCCCCAGGGCGTCTCGCTCACCGGCATCCAGTCATGATAGGCCGCCTTGGCCGCCGCCAGCCGCTCGCTCCACGGTCCCTCGTTCGGCTGGTGGTTCTCCGCCCCGTCCTTCCAGCTGTCATTCGCGCTCTCATGATCGTCCCACACCGTCACCGCCGGCACCTGCGCATGCAGCGCCTGCAGGTCAGGATCCGCGCGATAGCTCCGGTACCGCGCCCAATAATCCTCCTTGCGCACGATCTCGGTCGCCGGCTCGATCACGCGGCCCGCCACCGCCGTCTCCGGATAGGTCCCGCGCGGATACTCATAGATATAGTCGCCCAGGTGCACGAACAGGTCGATGTCGTCCGCCGCCACCGCATGGCCATATCCGTTGAACCAGCCATAGGGCATGTTGGAACAGGAAAAGACGCCCATCCGGAATGCCGACGGCGATCCGTCCGGCAGGGTCCGCGTCCGCCCCACCACAGATCGCACATTCTTCCCCGGCCCGATGAAGCGATAATAATAGGTCCGCCCCGGCGTCAGCCCTTTCACCGTCACCCGAGCGGTCCAGTCCCGCCCCGGCTCGGCCAGCGCCTGCCCCATCACCCGCGCCCGCGCCATGCGCGGATCGGTCGAAACCTCCACGCTCAAGGGCACGGCCTTGTCGCCCACGCCTTCGAACCGGGTCCAGAACAGCATGCTCGTCGCCGACGGCTCCCCCGATGCAACCCCGTGCGTGAACCCGCCCAGCGGCACCACCGGCGCCCGCCGCTTCTGCGCCTGCGCCGCGCCGGGCAGCAGCAGCCCGCCGCCAAGCACCGCCGCCCCCAACAGCTCCCGCCGATCCACCGTCCAGTCGCGCATGTCCACCATCTCCAACTTGTCTCCTACCCTGCGACGCTAGCGCGCGTCGATGACAGCCCGGTTGCACCCGCGCCCGTGCCGCTTCACATGAGCCCCATGCCGCGCATGCGCAAGAAAGCCGACTTGCCCACCAAGGTCTGCGCCCACTGCGGCCGCCCGTTCAGCTGGCGGAAGAAATGGTCGCGCGAATGGGAGAATGTGCGATACTGTTCGGATGCCTGCCGCGCCGGAAAGGTGCCGCACCCACAGGATAGAATCGGGGAGGAACGTGATGGCGACCCAGCTGAAGACGCCGACCAACGTGCGGTCGCAGGTCACGCAAGAAGAGTGGCAGCTCCGCGTCGATCTCGCCTGCGCCTACCGCCTCGTCGCCCACCACGGCTGGGACGACCTCATCTTCACCCACCTCTCGGTCCGCGTGCCCGGCCCCGAGCACCACTTCCTCATCAACCCCTACAACCTGATGTTCGACGAGATCACCGCCTCATCGCTGGTCAAGATCGACGTCGAGGGGCATCCGGTGATGGAAACCCCCTATCTCACCAACCCGGCCGGCTTCACCATCCACTCGGCGATCCACATGGCGCGCGAGGATGCCCACGCCGTCATCCACCTGCACACCCCGCACGGCCAGGCGGTCGCCGCCATGGCCGATGGGCTGATGCCCCTCACCCAGACAGCGATGCTCATCCGCGACGAGCTCGCCTACCACCATTATGAAGGTGTCGCGACCGACCTCCAGGAACGCGAGCGCCTGGTCGAGGACCTGGGCGCGAAGACCGCGATGATCCTCCGGAATCACGGCACTCTCACCGTCGGCGAAACAGTGGCCGAGGCCTTCATCAAGATGTATTTCCTCGAGCGCGCCTGCGAAGCCCAGATCCACGCGCTGGCCGGCGGCGCCGCGCTTCTGAACCACCCACCCCAGGGCACGCCGGAAAAGGCCGCCGAACAGGGCGCCTCGGGCCTCAAGCTCGTCGGCAACATGCTCGCCTGGCCGGCGCTCCGCCGCAAGATGGACCGGGTCGACCCATCATACGCAAACTGAGGCCCTCCGGGCCGGGTTACCAAAAGCGCGTCGTCCCCGCAGTCGCATGCGTTACCACCCTTCGGTTCGCCTAGTCACATTTGGCAGCCCGGCTGCGCCCTGTATTGGATGGAATCGACACAATAGACGGGGATCAACCCTGTTCTGCACACCGCAGAAATCCCGCAACCCGCAACCCTCGCGCCGGCAGAGCCCCACCCGGCACGTCTTCCCATTGCGGGCTGCGACCGGCTTGCGAACCGCCCCGCCGCCGGTAAAGAAGCGCAATGTTCCGCGCCCTCAGGACACTGCTGTTCCGGCTGGATCCAGAGTCGGCGCACGGCCTCACACTGAGGGCGCTCGCTGCCCTGCCGCCCGCCCGCAGCCCAGTACACGGCCCAGTACACGACCCGGTACACGACCCGGTGCTCGAAACCCGATTCGCGGGCCTCGCCTTCCCGTCGCCCATCGGTCTTGCCGCCGGCTTCGACAAGGACGCCGTCGCCTGGCGACAGATGCTCGGCTTCGGCTTCGGCTTCGTGGAGGTCGGCACCCTCACCCCGCGCCCGCAGGCGGGCAACCCCCGCCCCCGCATCTTCCGCCTTCCGGCCGACGAGGCCGTCATCAACCGGCTGGGCTTCAACAACGGCGGCCTCGATGCGGCCCTGCCCCGCATCGCACCCCACGACCGGCTTGGAGTCAACGTGGGGGCCAACAAGGATTCGCCCGACAGGATCGCTGACTATGCCCATGGCGTCCGCGCTGTCGCCGACAAGGCCGCCTGGATCACCCTCAACATTTCGTCCCCCAACACGCCGGGCCTGCGCGGCCTCCAGGGCGAGGCGCTGCCCGAACTCCTCGCCGCCGCCGCCGAGGCGCGCGGTGTCCACACCACGCCGCTGTTCCTGAAGGTCGCGCCGGATCTCGACGACGCCCAGATGGATGCCATCACCGACGCCTGCCTCGCCAGCCGGCTTGCCGGCCTCATCGTCTCCAATACCACGCTTGCCCGTCCTGCTTCGCTGACATCACCGCATGCGGGCGAAACCGGCGGCCTCTCGGGCCAGCCGCTGTTCCAACCCTCGACCCAGGTGCTGGCCGGCTTTGCCCGCCGCCTGCAGGGCCGCCTGCCGCTCATCGGCGCGGGCGGCGTCGCCACGGCCGAACAGGCCTATGCCAAGATCCGCGCCGGCGCGTCGGCAGTCCAGCTCTACACCGCCCTCGTCTATCACGGCCCCCACCTGCCCGCCCGCATCGCGGCCAATCTGTCGATCCTCCTGCGCCGCGACGGCTTCCGTTCCGTCGCCGACGCCGTGGGGGTCGATCTGGCACATGAAGGCACAGGCACACAGGCGCGGGCAGGGCTTGAGCCGCCACGCCGACGCCCCTAGGGGAAGCCTCATGCAATCCGCCATCCGTCCGGCCATCCCGCTCCTCGGCATCCTCGCCGCGCTGCTCGCCGGAACCACGGCCATGCCCCCGGCAGCCGCGCAGACGCCCGCCCCGCAGACCACGACCCCGCCGACCGAAACCACCCCAACCCCGCGCTTCTACCTCCCCGACGAGGATTCCGGCGCCCGCGCCCCGGCCGACGCCGCCGCCACAGGCCCCGCGGTTGCGACCGCCGCAGACCCCCGCGTCGCCAAAGCCGGGCGCGAACTGCTCCAGGCCGGCGGAACCGCCGCCGACGCCGCACTTGCCATGATGATCGCCCTGACGGTCGTGGAACCGCAGTCCAGCGGGCTGGGCGGCGGCGGCTTCCTCGTCTGGCACGACGCCCGCACCGGGCGCAGCTTCACGCTCGATGGCCGCGAACGCGCGCCCGCCGCTGCCAGCCGAAACCGTTTCCTGCTGCCCGACGGCAAGCCCATGTCCTTCCAGCAGGCCGTCCCCGGCGGCTACTCGGTCGGCGTCCCCGGAACCGTCGCCCTGATCGCCGAGGCGCACAAGCGCTGGGGCAAGCGCCCCTGGGCCGAGCTGTTCGCCCCCGCCATCCGCCATGCCCGCGACGGCATAGAGGTCTCCCCGCGCCTCAACCGCTTCACGACCAGCCGCCAGCCGATGCTCGCGAAGGATCCCGCCGCCGCCCGCATCTTCCTCGATCCCGCCGGCAAGCCCTGGCCCATCGGCCACCTGCTGAAGCAGCCCGAACTCGCCGCCAGCCTGCAGATGATCGCCCGCGACGGCCCCGACGCCTTCTACAAGGGCCCGATCGGCGCCGCAATCACCACCGCCGTCGCCAACGCCGCCAACAACCCGGCCGCGCTTACAGCCGAGGATCTCGCCGCCTACCGGGTCACCGACCGCAAGCCGGTCTGCCGCCCCTATCGCCAGTGGAGGGTCTGCACCATGGGTCCGCCGTCCGCAGGCGGCACCGCGGTCCTGCAGATCCTGCTCCAGCTCGAACGCTTCGACCTCCGGGCGCTCGGCCCCGACAATCTCCTCAGCCAGCATCTCTTCGCCGAAAGCCAACGCCTCGCCTTCGCAGACCGCGAAGCCTTCGGCGCCGACGCCGACTTCGCAACCGTCCCCACCGAAGGCCTGCTCGCGCCCGATTAC
>JBKDAC010000151.1:0-634 GCA_046316515.1 Sandaracinobacter sp.
ACCTTATAGAGGATCGGGATGCGCGGCTCGCCGGGGCGGATGAAATAGCTGTGCAGCGAATGCACCGGCCGGTCGTCGGCAACCGTGCGCTGGGCCGCGGCAAGAGCCTGTGCCACCACCTGTCCGCCATAGACGCGGACCCAGCCGGCATCGGTGTTGGCGCCGCGATAGAGATCGACCTCGATCTCCTCCACATCGAGGAGCTGGATCAGGCGGGAGAGGGGTGTCGACATGGGGGAGGCGGTAGTCCGCACGGCACCGTCTTGCAAGCCGGCGCCGCCCTTGGCACAGGCGGGGGATGCTGGAAGCCTTCCTCGTCTCGACCGCGACCGTTGCCGTGGCAGAGATGGGTGACAAGACACAGCTGCTGGCGATCGTGCTGGCGGCGCGCTTCCGCCAGCCCTGGGCCGTGGTCGCCGGCATCTTCACGGCGACGGTCCTGAACCATGCGGCGGCCGCGCTGGTCGGCACGCTGGTGGCGCAACATGTGCCGGCCGACATGCTGCGCTGGCTGCTGGCCGCGGGATTCTTCGCGACCGCTATCTGGGCGCTGTTCCCCGACAAGGAAGACGAAGGCCCGGCGGCCGGGGGCAAATGGGGCGCCTTCCTTGCCACCACCATCGCCTTCTTCGTG
>JBKDAC010000152.1:0-4406 GCA_046316515.1 Sandaracinobacter sp.
GATTGAATGCAGGATCATCGTCCTGCGCAGCCTTCCCGCCGGGAGGGCCGATACCCAAGTTCCTATTAGAACAGGACGGGCGCGCAGAACGATGCGGGCCTCACAAAGGAGGGCGCACCTGTACGGATTGACTGCGAAAGCGCGATCGGGCCCGGCGCATGGTCGCATTGGATGGCGGCAACCTTCCCTTTGCAGGCGCAACCTTGTCGCCTTGGCCACGGCAATCAATCGTGACGCCGGCCGGGCTGTCGGGATCGTGTGGGTGGACAGCTGGCCGCTCATTTCCGATGCTGAACCTGGCTGCGCTATGTGCAGGGGCCTGGATTTTCGGACAGGGTGTTAAGCTAATCCTGACCTGAGGAATGGACGGGGATGAAGATGACGAGGAAGCACTATTCTGGCGAGTTCAAGGCCAAGGTGGTTTTGGAGGCGCTGCGCGGGGATCTGACGCTGGCGGAGCTGGCGGCCAAACATGGTGTCCACCAAACCGGGTGCAGGCCGCCCAAATCCCCCACCTACCCACTTTCGCCCGCCACGGAACATAGGTAGAACGCACTCATGCTGACCCATATCTCCGTCCGCGGCGCGCGCGAGCACAACCTGAAGTCGGTCGACATTGACCTCCCGCGCGACAAGCTCATCGTCATCACCGGCCTCTCCGGCTCCGGCAAATCCTCCCTCGCCTTCGACACCATCTATGCCGAGGGCCAGCGCCGCTACGTGGAATCCCTCTCCGCCTATGCCCGCCAGTTCCTTGAACTGATGCAAAAGCCCGACGTCGACCACATTGAGGGCCTCTCCCCCGCCATCTCGATCGAGCAGAAAACCACCAGCCGGAACCCCCGCTCCACCGTCGGCACCGTCACCGAAATCTACGACTACATGCGCCTGCTCTGGGCCCGCGTCGGCGTCCCCTATTCCCCCGCCACCGGCCTCCCCATCAGCGCCCAGACGGTCAGCCAGATGGTCGACCGCGTCCTCACCCTCCCCGAAGGCACCCGCCTCCTCCTGCTCGCCCCCGTCGTCCGCGGCCGCAAGGGCGAATACCGCAAGGAAATCGCCGACTGGAAAAAACAGGGCTTCCAGCGCCTGCGCATCAACGGCACCGTCCACGACATCGACGTCGTCGTCGACCGCCTGGTCGTCCGCCCAAAAGACGCTCAGGACTCCATCGCCAGCCGCCTCGCCGAAAGCTTCGAAACCGCCCTCAAACTCGCCGACGGCCTCGCCGTCATCGACTTGGTGGATGGTGGCGAAACCCTCACTTTCTCCGAAAAATTCGCCTGCCCCGTCTCTGGCTTCACCCTCCCCGAGATCGAGCCCCGCCTCTTCTCCTTCAACGCCCCGCAAGGTGCCTGCCCCGCCTGCAACGGCCTCGGCGAAAAGCTCTTCTTCGACCCAATGCTCGTCGTCCCCAACGAGCTCATCTCCCTCAAGGACGGCGCCGTCGTCCCCTGGGCCAAATCCTCGCCCCCCTCCCCCTATTACATGCAGGTGCTGGGCTCCGTCGTCCGCGCCTTTGGCGGCACCCTCGATCAGCCCTGGGCCAAGCTCCCCGAGGACACCCGCGACGCCATCCTCCACGGCACCCGCGGCAAGGCCATCCCCTTGCGCTTCGAGGACGGCCGCAAGACCTACGAGGTCACCAAGACCTTCGAGGGCGTCATCGCCAACCTCGACAAGCGCTTCCGCGACACCGAGAGCGCGTGGATGCGCGAGGAACTCTCCCGCTACCAGGCGTCTGCCCCCTGCGAAGTCTGCCTGGGTGCCCGCCTCAAGCCCGAGGCGCTCTCCGTCAAGATCACCGGCGAGCACATCTCCCAGGCCACCGCCCGCTCCGTCGCCGACGCCGCGCAATGGTTCCTTGGGCTCTCATCCCAGCTCACCCCCAAGCAGAACGAGATTGCCGCCCGCATCCTCAAGGAAATCAACGAGCGTCTCGGCTTCCTCGTCAACGTCGGCCTCGGCTACCTCAGCCTCGACCGCACCTCCGGCACGCTGTCTGGCGGCGAGAGCCAGCGTATCCGCCTCGCCAGCCAGATCGGCTCCGGCCTCTCCGGCGTCCTCTACGTCCTCGACGAACCCTCCATCGGCCTCCACCAGCGTGACAACGACCGCCTGCTCGAAACCCTCAAGCGCCTGCGCGACCTCGGCAACACCGTCCTCGTGGTCGAGCATGACGAAGACGCGATTCGGCAAGCAGACCACATCGTCGACATGGGCCCCGGCGCCGGCAAGCTCGGCGGCACCGTCATCGCCGAAGGCACGCTGCAGGACATCCGCAACGCCCCCGCCAGCCTCACCGGCGACTATCTCGCCGGCCGCCGCAACGTGCCGGTGCCGCCCAAGCGCCGCAAGGGCAACGGGAAAAAGCTTACCGTCTCAGGCGCCCGCGCCAACAACCTCCAGAACGTCACCGCCTCGATCCCGCTCGGCACCTTCACCTGCGTCACCGGCGTCTCCGGCAGCGGCAAATCCAGCTTCGTGATCGACACCCTCTACCCCGCCGCCGCCCGAACCCTGAACGGCGCCCGGATCCACACCGGCCCCCACGATTCCATCACCGGTCTCGAACATCTCGACAAGGTGATCGACATCGATCAGTCCCCCATCGGCCGCACCCCGCGCTCCAACCCCGCCACCTACACGCAAGCCTTCACCCACATCCGCGACTGGTTCGCCGGCCTCCCCGAAAGCCTCGCCCGCGGCTACAAGCCCGGCCGCTTCAGCTTCAACGTGAAAGGCGGCCGCTGCGAAGCCTGCCAGGGCGACGGCATGCTCAAGATCGAGATGCACTTCCTCCCCGACGTCTACGTCCAGTGCGACGTCTGTCACGGCAAGCGCTACAACCGCGAGACGCTCGAAGTGCACCACAAGGGCCATTCCATCGCCGACGTGCTGGACATGACCGTCTCCGACGCGGTGAAGCTGTTCGAGGCCGTGCCGCCGATCCGCGATCGGCTGAAGATGCTGGAGGAGGTGGGGCTGGGCTATGTCCACGTCGGCCAGCAGGCGACCACCTTGAGTGGGGGGGAAGCGCAGCGGGTGAAGCTTGCGAAGGAGCTCTCCCGGCGCGCGACCGGGCAGACCCTCTATATCCTGGATGAGCCGACCACCGGGCTGCACTTCGAGGATGTGCGGAAGCTTTTGGAGGTGCTGCATGCCCTCGTGGATCAGGGGAATACGGTCGTCGTGATCGAGCACAATCTTGAGGTGATCAAGACGGCTGACTGGGTGATCGATCTTGGGCCCGAAGGCGGGTCCGGCGGCGGCCAGATCGTCGCCGAAGGCACCCCCGAAGCCATCACCAAATCCAAGGCGAGCTTCACCGCAGGCTACCTCAAGCCCCTTCTCCAGCAGCGCCGCGCCGCCGAATGACCGAACACCCCACCACCCGCTATTTCGCCGAGCAAGTCCTGCGCAAGCGCCCCTATCTCAGTCTTGCCGTTTGTCGCGCCGTGATCGCCGACCCCATCCGCACCCTCGTCCAGGACGATGGCCGCATCCGTCACTGGGGCCTCGTCACCTTGCCAAACGAGACCGCACCCCGCATCTTGCGCGTTGTCACCCTCGCGGACGGCACCACGATCCACAACCCTTCGTGACTGGGCCTTCCCCGACCGGGATTTCAAGCGAGACGAACCATGAAGCTGCACTACTACCCAGAGACGGACAGCCTCTACATCGAACTGGCCGACCGCCCCGGCGCCCAGGTCCGCGTCATCGCCGAAGGCCTGAACGCCGACCTCGACGCAGAGGGTAGGGTTGTCGGACTCGACATCGAACACGCCTCCACCAGCCTCGACCTCAGCCGGTTGGAGACGGTTGCGCTGCCCGGGATGGCGTTGCGGGTGGCTTAGGGGGTACGCCCCTCCCCCTGCCATGGGGAGGGTCGGGGAGGGGGTTTCGCCAAGGCTGGCGAGCGGGCCGCGCCGCGCACACACACGCGATCACGCTTGAACCGCCCCTAATTATCGTATATACAAAAATCCCGATGGCGCTCTCCTTCGATCCCGCCAAGCGCCAGAAGACCCTGGCCGAACGCGGGCTGGACTTCGCCGATGCCGAAGCGGTCCTCACCGGCCGCGTGTTCGAGTTCGTGGATGCGCGCGCCGACTATGGCGAAGCGCGCATTACCACCATCGGCCTCCTGCGCGGCCGCATGGTGGTCGTCGTCTGGACCCAGCGCGGGGAGAACCAGCACATCATTTCGATGCGAAAGGCCAATGACCGTGAGCAAGCCCGATACCAAACCCGCCTGGATTGACCCCGACGACGCCCCCGAGCTCGACGACGCCTGGTTCGACAAGGCCGACCTGATGGTCGGCCGCAAGCTCATCCGCCGCGGCCGCCCCCCCGGCGCCACCAAGACCATGGTGTCGCTGCGGCTGGATTCCGACCTCGTG